>JANNRU010000241.1:0-18900 GCA_031401755.1 Acidobacteriota bacterium
ACGCCTTCGATACGGTCTCGGGACCCGCGACCGGCAACGAAAGCGGCTCGAACGCAGCTCGGCAAGACACCGACACGGATGGTGCCCCGGACTGGCGAGACACCGACGACGATGGGGATGGTATCCCGACTTCGGGAGAAGACGCGAACAGCAACAGCAACTTTGCTGATGACGACGCCGACGGCGACGGGACACCAGACTACCTCGAGGCACCCGATTTGGACGGTGACGGGCTGTCCGATGGGTTGGACATCGACGACGATAATGACGGCATCCTGGACACGAGCGAGTCCGCGGGTGACTCCGACGGCGACGGCGCTCCGGACGGGAGGGACATCGACGCCGACGCCGACGGGATTCCTGACAATGTCGAGGCCCAGCCTTCCAGCGGCTACGTGGCCCCGACGGGCAACGATACTGATGGCGACGGTCTAGACGACGCCTACGATCCCAACTCCGGAGGCACCGCCGTCGTCCCGATCGGCACCGACACCGATATCACGCCGGACTACCTCGATGCCGATTCCGACGATGACGGCGTGCCGGACGCGACCGAGGGCCACGATTCCGACCGGGACGGTGTCGCGGATCGGACGCCAACCGGAACCGATAGCGACGGTGATGGACTCGACGACGCCTACGACACGGTGAGCGCCCCCGGGGCAGGCAACGAGACCGGAAGTAACGCACCGTTGCAAGACACGGACTCGGACGGGACTCCCGACTGGCGCGACAGGGACGATGACGCTGACGGCAACCCCACGCTCGACGAGGACGCGAACAGCAATGGCAATCGTCTCGATGACGACGAGGACTCAGACGGTGTTCCGGACTACCTGGATGCTGTGATCCCGGAGGGTGGGGCAATCCTGCTGGCCAAGACAGCTGATGACGACCGGGTGAGGATCGGTGAGTTCGTGGGCTACACCATCACCGCCGAGAACGTGACCTCCTCCACGCTCGACTCGATCCGACTCCTGGATCAGATCCCGGCGGGCTTCAAGTACGTCGACGGCTCCGCCAGATTGGTCCGGGCCGGCGTTGATTTGACGCTCGGCACCGAAGACGATCTCTCCGAGCCGATTACTCCGGGTGGACCGCGCCCATTGATCATCCAACCTGTCGAGTTTGCGCCCCGCGAGACCATCCAATTGAGATACTTACTGATCGCCGGTACGGGTGTCGTCGAGGGGCGCTACGGCAACCTCGTGACCCCGTACATCGGTGGGCTCGTCGCCGGGAACACCGCCTCGGCCTACGTTCAAGTCGAGACGGACGATCCGATCTTCGAACGCACCACGATCATCGGCAAGGTGTTCCACGACCGGGACGGCAACGGCGTGCAAGACGAACGTGAGGCCGGAATTCCCGGCGTGCGCGTGGTCACGGCGACTGGATTGCTGATCGAGACCGATTCCCACGGTCGCTATCACGTCGCCGATGTCGAGGCCGGACGCTTCGAGCGCGGTCGAAATTTCATCAACAAGCTCGACCCGGCGACACTGCCCGCAGGGAGCGTGGTTACGACAGGTAACCCGCGTGTCCTCCATCTGACTCAAGGCCTGATGGACAAGATCGATTTCGGCGTGCAGCTCCCCGAGGGCGCGCGGATCGTCGTCGAAGCGACCGACGGCGAGGTTGTGGCGACGGCAGCGGCGGCGGCGGCGCAAGAGGGTCTCGTCACCGTCGGCCGGATCGTCGTCGAAGCAGGAGCACCCGGCGCCGTGCTGCCCGACACCAGCGGACGGCTGGCGCTCTCCGGTGGAGTGTCATTGTGGATCACCGAGGATCCCGGAACGGTAGATCCTCGACTCGATGTGGCGGCACCGACCCGCGCTCTCGTCGGGCCGGAGGGTCTGTCTGAGATCACGTTCGAGCTCTACAGCAACTACAGCGCGTTCATCTCACGTTGGGAGTTGGCAATTTATGATGGTGGTGACGACGATCTCGTCGCCCCCTTGCGGACCCTGACGGGCTCCGACCCGCTCGCGTCTGAAAGCGTGACTTGGGAGGGTCGATTCGATCGCGCGGCGCCACCACGCGCCGGCGATGAGCTGATCTACGTGCTGCGCGTTTGGGACGCAGAGGGGCACGTGGACGAGACGACGCCCAAGCGTCTTGTCGTAACGGATCGGAGCTTCGAGCGGAACGAAAGCGAATCCACGACGACGCCGTCTGCCGCGGCCTACGGCAACAGCAGTCTCGTACGACAGACGATCCCCGTTCGCGGGAGCCGCGTGCGCCTTCACGGCGCGGGGCTGCCCGCCGGGTCCGCACTGGAGCTCGATGGCCGTTTCGTTCCGGTCAACCGGGACGGTACTTTCGCCGCGGAGCGGATGCTTCCGCTTGGCCATCATGACCTCCCGGTCTCTCTGGTCGATGCGACGGGTGGACGCGATGTGCACGTCGTTCCGGTCGACATCACCGGCCGCTATTTCTTCATGGTCGGCCTGGCCGACCTGACCACGGGCAAGAACGACGTCTCCGGAAACATCGAGCCGCTCGCGGGCGACGAACGCTTCGACGATTCGACCTACACCGACGGTCGCGTGGCGTTCTACCTCAAGGGTAGAGTCCGCGGCCGTTACCTGATCACGGCGCAGCTCGACACGACCGAGGACGATCTCGGCGACGTGCTCGGTGATCTCGATCGCAAGGATCCGCGGCGCCTGTTCCGCCAGCTCGATCCCGATCGCTACTATCCAATCTACGGCGACGATTCAACGACGATCAGCGATGTCGATACACAGGGTCGATTCTACGTGCGGATGGACTGGGACAAGTCCGAAGCACTGTGGGGCAACTTCGCCACCGGAATGACCGGAACCGAATTCGCGCAGTACGACCGATCTCTCTACGGTGGGAAGGTCCATCATCAGAGTCTGGCCACGACGTCGACCGGCGAGCATCGCACGGACGTCCTCGCCTTTGCGTCGGAAGCGCAGAGTGCGTTCGCCCACGACGAGTTTCTCGGAACCGGAGGCAGCCTCTATTACTTGAAGAACACCGACGTCGTTCAGGGTTCCGAGAAAATTCGGGTCGAGGTTCGCGATCGCGACTCGGGACGTGTGGTGGAAGTGTTGCCACTCGAACGTGGCCGGGATTACGACTTCGATGATCTCCAGGGCCGACTGATTCTCAGTCGACCGCTCCAGCAAGTCGCCAATCAGGTCGCGCCGTCGATCATCCGCGACACGCCGCTAGATGGCAACGACGTGGTGCTGCTCGTCGACTACGAGTTCGTTCCACAGGCGTTCGACGCCGACCAGGCGACCTACGGCGCGCGAGCTCGGGGCTGGATCAACGACCAACTAGGTATCGGCGGGAGCTATGTCAGTGAGCAGCGCGACGGTCAGAACTACACGCTCGCCGGAACGGACCTCACTCTACGCAAGGGACGAGGGACTTACCTACGCGCTGAATATGTTGAAACCGAGGCGACGCAGGCGACTTCGGGCTTCTACTCGACCGACGGTGGTCTGAGCTTCGGCGAGATCTCCGACCCGACGGCCACCGGCCGCGAAGGTGAGGCGCTGGCGCTCGAGGGACGACTTCATCTCGGCGAGTTGATGAGCCGCGACATCGACGCCACGGCTGCGGCCTGGTGGCGCGACCGCTCGGCCGGCTTCTCGACGGCGCGCGCGGATGCCACGGCGGACACGACCGAATACGGCGCGGAAGGCACCTGGCGTCCGAACGAGCACCTGCGCGTGGCAGCGCGCGCAGCGGTGATCGAAAAAGACGGCCAAAGCGAGAACCGCGCGATCGGCGCGCAAGTCGAATGGCGGTCGGGTGAGCGCTTACGTGTCGCGGGCGAGTTGCGGCAGGTCGACGATGAACCAGCGCTTGGCGACGCGGTGGGCGCAACGCTTGGCGGCGTTCGGCTCGGCTACGAACTCAAGGACGGCGTCGAAGGCTACGTCACCGCTCAGAGCACGATCCGCAAGGACGACGACTACGAGGCCAACGACCTCTACGGCATCGGGGTGCAGGCCCGGGTCGCTGACCGGCTGACGCTCAGCGCCGAAGGCGGAACCGGCGATCGGGGGACGGCGTTGCGGGTCGGAGCGGACTATCGCGTCGATTCGGAGCAAAGCCTGTACGGCACCTATGCCTTGTCCACCGACCGTACCGACGGTGAGCGCGGTGTGCTGACGGCGGGGACCCGTTTACGCATCTCGAATCAGTTGCGGCTCTTCAACGAGCACCAGCTGACCCACGGCGAGCGTCAGGCGGGTTTGGCCCAAGTTTTCGGGCTCGACTTTGCGCCACGCGAGCGCTGGAAGATCGGACTCTCCCTGCAGAACTCCAATTTGGACAGTCTGGCCGGCGGTGGAATCGACCGTGACGCGGCGTCGTTGTCGGCGGCGTATGACGGGCCCGCCGCGCGCTGGGGCGGCAAGCTCGAACTGCGCGATGACGACGGCGTCGTCGATCGCCGGCAGTGGGTCACGACGAATCTCCTCGATTTCAAGCTCGGCTCGGGCCTTTCACTGCTCGGCAAGTTCAACTTGGCGCGCACCGAAGATCGTGAGACCGACCGCATCGAGGGACGCCTGATCGAAGGCAGCCTCGGTCTGGCCTATCGCCCGATCCATCACGACCGCTTCAATTTCCTGGGCAAGTACACCTACCTCTACGATCTCCCCGCCGCGGGTCAGTCACCCACACGGACGGACCAGCGTTCGCACGTGCTCTCGGGCGAGGGGCTCTACGACTTCACCTCTCGCTGGGGGCTCGGGGCGAAGTACGCGCTCCGTGGCGGCGAGCAGCGCGCTGACCGCGACGCTGGCGATTGGTACGAGAGCGGAGCCTCGCTGTGGGGCGTTCGCGCGCGCTATCGGATGCTCGAAGGCTGGGAGGGTCTCGTCGAGTACCGGATGCTCTCGGCCGACGAGGCCGACGACGCCAAGCGCGGGGCGATGGCCGTGGTCTACCGCGAGATGCAACGGCACCTAAAACTCGGCGTCGGCTACAACTTCACCGACTTCACGGACGACCTGACCGATCTCGACTATGAAAGTCGCGGTTGGTTCATCAAGCTGGTGGGCAATATGTAACGTCGACCTCGTGCGGTGGTTGAGTTCTGCCGCGTTTCAGCCAGCGGGAGGCTCGGTACCGCCCACTTACTTCACCGGCGGTGGCACGGGCGCCGGATTCGGCTTCCGTTCGATTCGGCGCCACGCGCCACCCTGGGTGAAGCAGTCCCAGGCCCAGCGCAGCCAGTCCAACAGCGCGGCCGCAAGCCAGAGCGCCCAGCCGAGCATTGCCAGACGGTAGGCCCACAGCGGAGCCGAAACGACGGAGACCTCCGGCAGCAGACCGCCGGTGCGATCCGCGTACCAGCGCAGCATCGTTGCGGTCGAATCGGCGCCGGCGACCTGCATCTGCGGTGATCCGAGCAGGCCTTGTTGGATTGCCACGAACAGGATCGCCAAGCTGGCGATCGTCCAAATTACGAGGAACACCTGCAAGAGATCGAACGCCAGGGCTCCGCGAATCGGCAGATACCCGCGCCGCCACCCGAGCAGCAGGAACCAGACGATCACGACGCCGCCCATCCAGGGGCTGACCTGCGAAAGCCCGACGAGGAGCAACAGCCAGCTCGCAAAGCGAAGCGGTGCTGGCCGCAATTGCGCCAGCGCGATCGACAGCAGAACGAGAACCGCGAGCAGACTCCAGAACAGCACGGCCGGCCCCAGTCGCGGTCCGGCGAGCCAGAGCACCCAGCGGTTCGGCAAACTCACCTGAACGCTCGCGTTCGCGTTTTGTGCCTTCAAGTCCACCGCGGCACTGCGCCAGCTCGTGACCAGACCGCGAGGCTCACGCCAGCTCAGCTGGACCTCCTGCGAGCCGGGTGTCACGCCGATCGTGACGGTTCGGCCCTCCTGGCGCACCGGTTGGGCCAGACCGTTGACGGAAAGCGACTGCAGCTCCGCACCCTCGGGCAGCAGGATCTCGTGCGGGCCACCGCGCGACGAGCGCACGACGAGCGCCAGGGTCGCATCCGTGGCGCGCAGGCCGGGCGTCAGCTCGAGCCGGCTCGAATCGAGGGTCAGTGATGCTCCGGCGACCGCTTCGGGACGCGTCACTGAGAGGAGTACTTCCTCCCCCGGCCACGGGCGCCATTCGCGCACGCGAAATGGCTCGGCCGCGCTCGGATGCACCGGCGGAATGCCCGAGGTCTCGACGTGCCACGAAGCGCTGGCGTCGAGCTGCCAGATCTCGGTCCACTCGGTCACTTCGGGCGCGCGAAGTACGAGCGTGGGTGCCTCGGCGAGCGTCGAGCGCCACGCCAGGCCGGTGCTTCCGGGTCCCAGCGTAACCACGGCGCGCCCCTCCTCGACGCGCACATCGGCGCTCGTGATCGACTCGCCGTCGAGCAGCGGTACGCGGATCATTACGGGCGCGAGCGCGGGGCCGACGCGATCGACCCGCGTCTCGACACTCCAGGTGAGTCCGAGATCGACGCGGCGCGTGATCGTGACGAACGCCGGCAGCACTCTCGGCGCCAGCTTGTCGCCGGTCGCGTGGGCCGACGAAGCAACGCGCGAAAGCAGGAGCGTGTCGTCGGGAACACCTCCGTCTTGAAGGCCGGAGAGTGTCCAGCCGACGAGCCGTGCCGTCACCCGCTTCGGCCGCTCCGGCAGCGGCAGCTGCACGGCGTCGCGCTCCGGAAGCGGACCCTCGAGCGAGACTTGATGGACGCCGGTGGGCAACAGGATCCACAGCACCCCATCGGGCGTGCGCAGCAAACCTTCGGCGGGCCGCCCGTCAAGCAAGACTTGCCGCGGGTTCCATTGTTCGTGACCGCCCGGCAGCGCGAGCGCGGACTCGGCCGCGGCCGCGCCTTCCAGGCGCAGACGCAGCGTGCTGCCGCTGGCCTCGAGATCGAGTCGCAACGCCTCGGCACAATCCGCGCCACAGGGCGGTGCTTCGAGGAGTCGGGCGCGAAGTTGATCGAGCAGCTCCGGCGACGGGATCTCCGCTTGAGCGCGAGTTGAGCCGAGAAATAGCAGTGTGAGGGCGAGTGTCGCGGCGCTGGCCGGGCCCGCCCCACGCGGGAGAAGACGACTGAAGTCGAAATCTCTAGGCAGCATCGCGCGCAGGATCAGTCCGGATAGTAAGAAGATGCGCAGGAAACCGGCGATCAAGTTGAGCCACGGTGGCGCGAGCACGAGGCGCAACTGCTGTCCCTGCTCCACCGGTCCGTTCCACTGCAAGCGTAACTGATGCCAGGTCCACGACGGAAGACCCGGTCCGGTCTGCACGATTTCACGGGGGTCGTGCAGGCGCCGTTGCTTGGCGAGCTGTGCTTCCAGCGGTGCGGCGTTGGACACGGCCGCTTTCAAGCGTGACATGCCGCCACTGGGGTCCGCGAGCTCCTGCTCCCCCATCTCGATGCGACTCGTCGAGTCCAGGGTCACGTAGCCACCGTAGGCGTAGCGATTCTCAAGCTGCGGATGCAGTGCATCCCGCGCCTGCTGCAGCATGAAGATCACGGCGACGACGAGGAGCGCGGAGCCGACCAGCAACCGCGCAAGCTCCACGACCCGGCGTCCGCGCTCGTGATGAAGCAGGCGCCGCACCGCTTCGAGCGCCAGGACGACGAGCCAGATCCACTGCGGTGCGCCGGGCTCGGTCAGCGTCAGCCCCATCGTGACGAACGCGAGGCCGCCGATCGCCCAGCCCCAAAGACGGGCCGCGGCGATGGTCACGATCAGCGCCAGGAACAGATCGAGCAGCGTCCAGTGCGCGATCCAAGTTCCGCCGGCAACATCTACGCCCGGTGCGGCGAGCAGTCGCCAGCCGGGCGGCAAGTTCAGCGTTGCGCCAAGCGACGAGACGTCGGTCTCCCAGCCGACCGCCGGCAATCGCCCGCGGCGGCTTTCGAGGCGACTGACCGCGAGCAGGTCCACCTGTCCTTGTCGGATTTCGAGTCCCGGGGCCGCCCCGGAGTCGCGGCGCGTCAGCAGTTGATCCTCACCGCCCACGCTGGCCCGGCCGAGCAGCCACGGCTCGCGCGACTCGAGGCGCCACGAGCGGGTGAGCGTGCCGCCGAGCCGATCCTGCGCGGTGATGCCCCGGCCGTCGAAGTCGAGCCACAACGTGCGCTCGAGGACGAGTTGATCAGGCGCGGGCTCGGCGTCCCCGCGGCGTTTTTCCACGATCGTCATCGTCTCGCCGGGCAGGACGCGAAACGTCGGCAGAGTGCGCCAATCGTCGGGGATCGCGGTCTGCTGCGGATCGATCGCCGGCAAACCCTCGACGGTCACGACGCGCAGATCGGGCCGTGCATCGAAGCTCCAGACTTCACTTGGCGCCCAAGTTCCGCTCGCGGCGGGCATCGACAGCGCGCTGACCGGGCCGACGTGCCGGGCTTCGAACGCCACGATCCAGCTTCCCGGCCGAACCTGCAGGCGCAAATTGCCGTCCGACTCGAGTCGCGCGGGCAGCGGCGTGTCGAGGCTCAAAGGAATGAAACCTGCGGGAAGCGCGGGGCCGAGCACGAGCTCGCGACCCTTGCCTGAGACCTCGAGCAGCAGGTGAGTCGCGAGGACCAGCGGCACGCCGTCGATAATCCGGCGATGAACGGCGAGCGTGAGTCCCTCGGCTTCGACCGGGCCGCCGCCTGCTTGGAGCCAAAGCCGACCTTCGGCCTCGCGTTGAGGGCTGGCGATCTCCCGACCGGCAACGCGCAGCGAGACCAGGCCGGTCTGCGGTGGGACGTCGATCGACTGGGGGGCCGAGTCCCAGGCGAAGCCCCCCGCGATGTGCCAGCTTCCCGTTTCAAGCCACAGGCCCGGCCCGTCGCCCGCTTGCGATGCGACCACGGCAGCGCGCTGCCCATTCACGAGCACTTCCTGAGGCCAGACACGCGAATCGCCGGGAAGTCGGACGAAGCTGCGCGCGTGAACGAGCCAGTCCTGTTCGAACCGACCCGATCGCGCGTCGAGGTCGAGTCGGAGTCGCGAGGGCCAGGCGCAGGCACGGCTGCCCTCGGCGTTCGGGATCGTGTGGCACAGCTCGGTCTCGTGGCCGTGAAGGACCCAATCGACCCACGGCCGCAGCGCCTCGGGAAGATCCCGCCGCGCGGGAGCCGCGAGTGCGGCGCTGCAGGCGCAGATGAGCGACACGCTGAGCAAGGCGACGCTGCGACGGAAGCTCATGCAGCCCTCCTCTGGAGGCTTCAGGCCGAGGACGAAGGCTAACAGATCGTGAAGTGGGAGTTCCGGCTCAGGAACGTTGCCCAGGAGGAGTCAATGTTGAACCCCTACCTGCGCCTTCGTCGGGCTTGCCGGGGCGCGGGTCCCGTACCGTAACGGGGTCAGCCGCCCGCGGCCGAGTTCGTCGCCGCATGGAGCCCTCGCCCGACCGCAGTCGCGACGCGCGCGAGATTCGTCATCAGCGCGTCGAATCCGGCGACGTTCAAGCTCTGTGCCCCATCGCTGACCGCGCGGTCGGGATCGGGATGGACCTCGACGATCAGCCCGTCGGCACCGGCGGCGACCGCGGCCAGCGCGAGCGCCGGGACCCACGAGCGTCGCCCAGCCGCGTGGCTCGGATCGACGATGACCGGAAGGTGCGTTCGTTCGCGTAGTACGGGAACGGCGGCGATGTCGAGCGTGTTGCGTGTCGTTGGCTCGAAGGTCCGGATGCCGCGTTCGCAGAGAATCACGTTCGGGTTCCCGGCAGCGACGATGTACTCGGCCGCCAGCAGCAACTCGTCGATCGTCGCCATCAACCCGCGCTTGAGCAGCACGGGTCGCGGCTGCTGGCCCACGGCCGACAGCAGTCGAAAGTTTTGCATGTTACGCGCGCCGATCTGGAGTAGATCCGCGTAGCGCGCGACCAGCTCGACATCCTCGGAAGCGACGACTTCAGTGACCACACCGAGGCCGGTCTCTTCGCGCGCGGCAGCCAGGATCTGTAACGCTTCCTCGCCCAACCCCTGGAAACTGTAGGGTGAGCTGCGGGGCTTGAACGCGCCGCCGCGCAATAATCGCGCGCCGGCGGCGGCCACGCCGCGCGCGGCCGTAAACAGCTGCTCGCGCGACTCGACCGCGCACGGACCGGCGATGACGACGATCTCGTCGCTGCCGAAGATCGCATCGCCCACACGCACGCGCGTGGCCGACGGATGATGCTCCCGCGAAACGAGTGGCCATGGGGCGTCGACGGGCCGCAGCTCGACGACGCCGGACATCCGGGACAACTCGTCGCCCAATTGCGCTGCCCCGGCGCCACTGACCCCGATCAAGGTGCGGCCGGCGTGCTCGCTGACCTGGACGCGGAAGCCGCGCCCTTCGATCAACCGCACGACGTCGGCTTTCTCCCGGGCCGACGAGCCCGCCTCGAGTACGACGATCATCTCTGTTCCTCCTCGGGGTCACTCAACGATGTCAGAAACGCGACCGGATCTTCACCCCGGGCGACGACCTCGACCAGTGCACTGCCGATCACGACCCCGTCGCAGTGGGCCGCGAGGGCCCCGAGTTGTTCACGCGTGCGAATACCGAAGCCCGCCAGCACCGGAAGCGTCGTCGATCGCCGCACCTGGTCAAGATAGCCCGCCATCTCCTCGGACACCGCGACTGCCCCTCCGGTCGTCCCGGTTCGGGTCACCGCGTAGACGAATCCTTCGGATGCCGCAGCGATCCGAGCCAGCCGCGCCGGCGAGGTCACGGGCGTGACGAGTTGGATCAGCGCGATTCCGCGGGCGGAACAGGGTCCGCCGAGCAGCGCGCGCTCTTCGAGGGGTAGGTCGGGCACGATCAGGCCGGCCACGCCGGCCGCGGCGGCGCGCTCGGCGAACGCCTCCGGCCCGCAGGACAGCAACGGATTGACGTAGCTCATCAGGACCACAGGACAGGCCACGCGCGACGCTGCGAGAGTCTCGAGGATCCAGCGCAGGCTCACCCCGGCTTCGAGCGCAGCGTGACTTGCGCGCTGGATGGTTACGCCATCAGCCAGCGGGTCGCTGAACGGCACACCGACCTCGACGAGATCGGCCACGTCGGCTACGCGACCGAGCAGCGATGGAAACTCGTCCAGTGACGGAAAGCCCGCGGTCAGAAACGGCGCCAAGGCGAGGGGCCTCGCCTTGCGCGCCGAGCAAATCGCGTCGGCGATCGCTGCGGCCCCGTTCATGGCGCCTCCACCGCAGCGGCGAGCGCCGCAAGATCCTTGTCGCCGCGGCCGGAAAGCCCGACGAGGATGCGAGAGCCCGGATGGCCTGCCGCCCAGCGCCGGGCCGCGGCCAGCGCGTGTGCCGATTCGAGCGCGGCCAAGATCCCTTCGTGCTTGGCGCATTCGTGCAGCGCATCGAGCGCTTCGGCATCACCGACCGACTCGTACTGCACCCGGCCGACCTGGCGCAGGAACGCGTGCTCCGGCCCGACCCCCGGGTAGTCGAGGCCCGCCGAGACCGAGTGGGTCTCGAGAATCTGCCCATCGTCGTTCTGCAGCAACAACGAATGCGACCCGTGCAGTACTCCCGGGCGCCCCACGCACAAAGTCGCAGCATGCTGGCCCACGTCGGACCCTCGGCCGCCGGCCTCGGCGCCGACGAGTCCGATCGGATCGGCGAGCAGCGGATGGAACAGACCGATCGCGTTCGACCCGCCGCCGACGCAGGCGATGGCGACGTCGGGTAGCGCCCCGGATTGCTCGAGCATCTGGGTCCGCGCTTCCCGACCGATCACCGACTGCAGCTCGCGCACGAGCCACGGAAACGGATGCGGGCCGACCGCCGAGCCGAGCATGTAATAGGACTCCACGGGGTCGGCGACCCAGTCGCGCAGCGCGGCATCGATTGCCGATCGCAGCGTGCGATCCCCGTCGCCGACGAGCACGACCTCGGCGCCGAACAGGCGCATCCGATGCAAGTTGGGCGCCTGACGCGCCGCATCGATCTCGCCCATGTAAACGCAGCATGGCAGTCCCAAACGGGCGCAGGCGGCCGCGGCCGCCACACCGTGTTGACCGGCACCGGTCTCGGCGATGACCCGACGGGCCCCCAGACGGGTCGCGAGTAAACTCTGGCCGACCGCGTTGTTGATCTTGTGCGCACCGGTGTGTGTCAGATCTTCACGTTTCAACCACACCGTCGCACCCCAGCGCTGTCCCAGGGCGCGGGCCTCGGTCAGGGGGGTCGGCCGCCCCACGAAATCGCGGAGCTCGCGTGCGAGCGTCGCGCGAAACTCGGCGTCCGCTAGCGCCTCGCGCGCCGCGAGCTCGAGCCGCTCGAGGGTTTCGACCAGGGTTTCGGGCACGAACCGTCCACCGAACGGGCCGAATCGTCCGCGGGCGTCCGGCAGTCGGCCGGCAATCAGGTCGGCGAGGCTCGCGCTGTTCATCGCTCTCCCGCACGTACCGCAGCGATGAAAGCCTCGATCCGTTCTGGATCCTTGATTCCGGGAGCGCTTTCGACCCCGCTTGAAACGTCGACCGCATGCGGCGCGACGCGATCGAGCGCCTCTCCGACATTTTCCGCGGTCAGACCGCCGGCGAGAACGAGGCGCGTGATGCGTGAAAGCTGCGCTGCACGGCCCCAGTCCGCGGCAACGCCGCGTCCGCCGCGCCCAGCTCCCTCGAGCAGCACGGTGCGGTCCCGAAACGGTCGCGCCCCTTCCAGCAGCTCGGGCTCGTCGTGGAGCACGGGCAGGAAGCGAGTCTTCCCGCCGATAAACCGTTCGACGTCGTCGACCGGCTCGCACTGCAGGAGCTCGGGTCGAAGTGTCTCCGCGATCTCGATCAATTCTTCGAGCGACGCCTGTCGCAGGACGGCCACGCCATGGACGAACGGCGGCAAGGCCGCGAAGATCGCTCGAGCCTCGGCCGTCGTGACGCGGCGCGGCGAGTCAGCGAGGACGACACCGATCGCATCCGCGCCGAGCGCGGCCGCAAGGCGCGCATCCTCGGGCGAGGTCACGCCGCAGATCTTGATTCTCACGCGCATGGAGGAGCCGCCTTTCGCCGTCCGGCCTCGAGCATCGCCGCCACCAACTTCCCGGGGTCGTCGGCGCGCATCAGGGCCGTCCCCACCAGCGCCAATCGGTAACCGAGCGCGGCCACGCGTGCCGCATCGTCCGGAGTTTCGATGCCACTTTCCGCGACCGGCGGATGCTCGGGTGGGAATCGATCGGCGAGTGCCGCGTGGCGCTGCGAGTCGATGTCGAGCGTAGTGAGGTTGCGCGCGTTCAAGCCGAGGAGGGTCGGTGGGTTCGACAATCCTCCGCGGGCAACTTCCGCCGCCAGCGCAAGCTCCTCGCCGTCGAAGGCTTCGATCAATACGAACAGCCCGGCTTCAGCCGCCGCCTGCACTAGCTCGACCAAGCGCGCGGGATCGACGAGACGCACGATCAGCAGCACACCTGACGCTCCGGCGACGCGGGCTTCGAAGATCTGATAGGGATCGACCAGGAAGTCCTTGCGCAGCACCGGTGCGTCGATGGCGTGGGCAACCGTGGTCAAGTGCTCGAGATGCCCACCGAACGCGCTCGGCTCGGTGAGTACTGAGACCACGGCCGCTCCCGCCGCGACATATCGCACAGCTCGGCGAACGAGGTTGGGCTCGCTCGTACCCTCGGCAAGCGCTCCGGCGCTGGGGGAGTGCTGTTTGATCTCGGCGATCAGATCGAACCCCGTGGCCGAGAGGCAAAGTCGTGGCACCGCCGCGGTGTCTGCGGCGCGGCGGCGCAGCGACGCCTCGGTCTCACGCGCGCGGGCGTTCCGCACGCGATCGAGACTGCCGTCGGACATGCGCGACAAGAAGTCAACCATGGCGCGCCTCGCGAGCACTCGCCGCGACGATCCGGTCGAGCCAGTTCGCGGCCGCTCCTCGATCGATCAGTGCTTCGACGATCTCGCGTGCCTGGCCTGGCGAGTCGGCCGACCCGGTCAACTCGAGCACGAGCGCCGCTCCCAGCACCAGCGCATCCCGATGGGCGCCACGCTCGCCGGCGAAAACACGAGCGAGGCTGCGCGCATTCTCGGTTGCGTCGCCGCCGGCCAACTCCTCGGGGCGCCTCCGCGGCAGACCCCACTCGGCCGGGTTGCGCAGGGTTCGTTGCACGGCACCTCCGGCGACCTCGAAGACGAGGAACGGACCGCAGGGCGTTGGCTCGTCCCATCCCGGCGAGCCATGGACCACCCACGCGCGCTCGATCGATCCGCGGGCCAGCGCGCCGGCGAGCAGCTCCGCGGTGACCGGATCGCAGGCCCCGATCAAGGCGTGCGAGGGACGAGCGGGATTGCAGATCGGGCCGAGCAGGTTGAAGACCGTTCGAACGCCGATCGTCCGGCGTACTTCGGCGAGCCGGCGCATGGTGGGATGGAAGTACGGAGCGTGAAGGAACGTGAACGAGAACTCGTCGAGGGACTTTGCCGCGTCGGCGCCGTCTCGGGGAAGCGACACCCCCAGCGCTTCCAGCACGTCGGCACTTCCCGAACGGCTCGACACCGAGCGGTTGCCGTGCTTGGCCACGGCCAGACCGCAGGCGGCAACCAATAGGGCCGTGCCGGTCGACAAGTTGAGAGATCCAGAGTCGTCGCCACCCGTGCCTACGACATCGATCAGCGGCCGGCAGCCGGCGAACGGCGGCCGGATCGCGAGCCGATCGAGCCCGCAGGCGAGGCCGAACAGCTCCTCGGCGGTCTCACCCTTCGTCCGCAGCGCCGCGAGGACCGCACCGGTGTAGGCCGGAGGAGCGCTCGGATCGGTCAGTTCGACGAGCAGCGCTTCAGCCTCGGCCGCATCGAGGTTCTCCCGCCGCAGGAGTCGTTCGAGGAGCGGTCTCATGGCCCCACCTCCCGCGAGTGCCCGCCGAGAAAACTGCCGAGGATCCGCGTGCCGCTGGGCGTGAGGATGCTCTCGGGGTGGAACTGGACGCCCTCGACCGGTAACGATTCGTGACGCAATCCCATGATCTCGCCATCGGAGGTGTAGGCCGAGACCTTGAGCGGGGGCGCCAGGCTATCCTCGGTGACGACAAGAGAATGGTATCGGCCGGCGACGAACGGATTCATCAATCCCTCGTAGATCGTTCGTCCGTCGTGATAAACGTGCGAGACCTTCCCGTGCATCGGTCGCGCAGCGCGAACGACCGAACCGCCGAACAGTTGCGCCAGTGCCTGGTGGCCGAGGCAGACGCCGAGCACCGGCAGATGAGGTACGAACGCCTCGAGCAGCGACAGCGTCGCCCCGGCCCGCTCCGGCCGTCCCGGCCCCGGTGAGACGACCAGATGCGACGGCGCCAGACGGCGCGCGCCGGGTACATCGATCTCGTCGTTGCGCCGTACGACGACCTCCGCTCCGAGACCGGCCAGCGCCTGAACCAGGTTGTAAGTGAATGAATCCTTGTTGTCGATGAGCAGCACGCGCGGTTTCATGGACCTTCCTCCGCCAGCCGCAGCGCCTGCGCCAGGACACCGGCCTTCGCTTCGATCTCGCGGTACTCGCGCTCGGCGATGCTGTCGGCGACGATGCCGGCGCCGGCTTGAAAGCTGTAACTGCCGGGACGCAGGACGATCGTGCGGATGGCGATCGCCTGGTCCAGTCCGCCACCGTGCCCGAAGTAACCGACCGTTCCGGCATAGAGGTCGCGGGGCACCGGCTCGATCTCGTCGATCAACTCCATCGCGCGCAACTTCGGCGCGCCGGAGACGGTGCCGGCGGGGAACGCCGAGGCGAACAGGTCGAATGCGTCGGCCTCGGGCTCGAGTACGCCGCGGACGCCGCTGACCAGGTGCATCACGTGGCTGTAGCGTTCGACGCTGCGAAACGGGTCGACACGTACCGAGCCCGTGACCGCGACGCGCCCCAGGTCGTTCCGTGCCAGGTCGACGAGCATCACGTGCTCCGCGGCCTCCTTGGGGTCGGCGAGCAGTTCACGTTCGAGCGCATCGTCGGTTTCGGCGTCGGTGCCTCGCGGACGCGTTCCGGCGATCGGGCGCAACGCGGCTTCGCGTCCATCGAGTCGCACGAGCGCTTCCGGGGAGGAGCCGACGATCGATAATTCTGGAAACTCGAGGAAGTAGAGATACGGCGAAGGGTTGAGCAGACGGAGCGCGCGGTAGACGGAGAACGGATCGAGGTCGGCCTCGCCTTCGAATTTCACCGAGAGCACGAGTTGATAGACCTCTCCGTCGAGGATCGCCTCGCGCGCGCGTCCCATGGCTGCGCCGAACGCCGCTTCGTCGAGACTGCGCCGCGGTGCCGCGTGACGGCCGGGGCCGGGCCGTGTCGGCAGCGGGCCGCGCAAGGCCTCGACGATCTCGCGGCGCAAGCGGGCGCGATCGGCTTCCGGGCCATCGTGCAGCAGCGCGACGCGACGAGTCAGGTGGTCGAAAGCCAAGAGCGAGCGCGGCGCGACGTAGAGTGCCTCCGGTCCAGCGGCGCCCGCGATCGGCGCGCCCTCGAAGCGGCGGGCCAGGTTCCAGGCCGTCGCGCCGACCAGCCCGCCCAAGAACGGGAGACCCGCGGGGGCCGGCCCCGGACGCGGGGCCTGAGCCAGGGCACGCCGTAGGGCGTCCAGCATCGAGCGTCGATCGGTCGGCGCGGCGAACGAATCGCCGCCGACTTTCAACCGGTCCCCTTCTAGGCGGACCTCGAGGCCGTCACCGAGGCCGATGAACGAATATCGGCCCAGTCGCTCCCCGCACTCGACGCTTTCGAGTAGAAACCGGGGGGCGAAGGACCGTAGCTTCAAATACGCGGAGACGGGCGTGTCCAAGTCCGCGGCGATGTCGAAGGGTCCGAGCATCCGTTCCTCCGGCCAGCCGCTCCGGCGAAGGGTGGGATGCCTAAAAGCAAGAAAGCCCACCCCGTCGCGCGGAGGTGGGCTTTTCGTTACCGTCGTCTGTCAGTTCAGTACGCGAGAACACCCGCCTCCAAATCGATGGAGCGCCAACGCCAGTAACCGCTGCCGCACGCGGAATCGACCTGGATGCGTTCGTTCATGCGCAGGGAATCTACGACGAGACCCTGCCGACGTCAACGATCTTTGCGTCCGACGGCAAACGTCAGGGCAGCGAGCGGACGTAGAGCCGATCGATGCGGACCGCGTCGATGGACTGTGCGGACGGGGTTCGGTCCGTGTCCACGACACGAACGACTACCGGTCCGCTCAGGCCGGCCGGCAGCGCACCGACGCGTTCTGTGTCGTCGTCGCTCTGGGGCAGGCTCGTCATGGCGACCAACGTCCAACTCTGGCCGTCCAGAGAGTATTCGAAGACGAAGTCGTCGCCGTCGGTGCTGGCCGTCCGGAAACCCTCGACGTGGAGTTGCTTCGCGCTGCCGGCGGCCACATTGAACGTCCAGTGATGCTCCAAACGACTGAACCGTGTGAATGGGTTCCCCGGACTCAGGACCTCGAAGATCTGTTCGGCGAAGTCATCCGAAGCCCAGGTGTCCTGGTAGCCGCCTTGAACCTGGCCGAAGATCGTCGATTCCGACACGGCGTCGGCGTCGATCGGATCGCACGCGTCGCCGATACCGTCGTCATCGCTGTCCGCTTGACTCGGGTTCGGCGTGGTCGGGCAGTTGTCGACGTCGCCGCAGACCGCATCGTGGTCGACGTCATCGAGTGGGTCGGCTGGACAAGTGTCGCACGCGTTGCCTCGCCCGTCGCCATCGGTATCGGTCTGGCTCGGGTTCGAAACCGTTGGACAGTTGTCGACTGGACACGTGGACGCGGGGAATCCGGGATCCGCGGTGCCGTCCCCGTCGCGGTCGGTGCAGGCATCACAGACGTCGCCGATGCCGTCGGCGTCGGCGTCGGCCTGGGTCGAATTCGCGGTTGCAGTGCAGTTGTCGCACGGATCTCCGACGAAGTCGCCGTCCGAGTCGGCCAGTGTCGGATCGGAGGCCAGCGGACAGTGATCCAGAATATCCACGGCGGTGTCGGAATCACTGTCGGCGGACAACGATACGCAGCTGTTCGGCGCCGGAACCGGTGAGCCGGTGGTCGGCAGAGCCATCGCGCTCGTCCCGCAGCCGTTGCGCGCGGCCACGAGATAGAAATAGAGAGTTCCGGGCGGGGGCACCGCGGCGTCGACCGCGATCGCGTCGGGGCTTTCGCTTTCAAGGCAGGTCACCGAATAGGTGAATGGCTGCCCCGCGGCCTTGGAGCCGCGGAAGGCGTGGCTGGTGTGCCCCTGGATCCCACGTGTCCAGCGGAGTTCGATGCCCGCGGGCACCCGCAATGCGCGGATCCCACTGATCATCGAGGGTACGGTCGAAACACCGCGTGAGATCGGCGCGCAATCGGCAGGATCCGCCGCACCATCGGCATCATCGTCGGAATCGCCGAGATTGCAGGTGCCGTCGGCGTCGGTATCGAGTCCGTCGTTCGCCGTCGCGCTGGCCCCGGAGGTGCAATCGTCGCAGGCGTCGCCGTCGAGGTCGTGGCAGCGGAAGCGATCGAGCGGGAAGTTGTCCTGGGCATCGGCGACGGTGTCGTTGTCGTCGTCCGTGTCACCCGCGTTGCAGGCACCGTCGGTGTCGGTGTCGACTCCGTCATTGGCCGGAGCGTCGGTTCCCGACGAGCAGTCGTTGCAAGTATCGCCGTCGAGATCCCGGCAAAGGAAGCGATCAAGCGGTGCGGCGTCGCTCGCATCGGGGACGGCGTCGTTGTCGTCGTCTGGGTCGCCGGCATCGCACAGACCATCGCCTTCGAAATCGGCACCGTCGTTGCCGGTCGCGCTGGTCCCAGATACACAGTCGTCGCAGCTGTCGCCGTCGGTATCGCGGCAGCGCAGCGGGTCGAGCGGGAAGTTGTCTTGCGTATCCGGGACGGTGTCGTTGTCGTCGTCGGCGTCGCCCGCATCGCACGCGCCGTCGGCCTCGAAATCGGGGCCGTCATTCGCCGGGGCGTCGAGTCCCGAAACACAGTCATC
>JANNRU010000242.1:0-4850 GCA_031401755.1 Acidobacteriota bacterium
CCACGAAACGGAATCGATCGACTTGCTCGTCGACGATGAATTCCGTATCGTGGAGGAAAACGAACGGGTGCTGGCCGACGGCGGAGCGCCCGCACGTGGGCGACCTTTGCTGCTCGGGATCACCAAGGCCTCGCTGGCAACCGATTCGTTCATTTCGGCGGCGAGCTTCCAGGAAACGACCCGGGTCTTGACCGAGGCGGCCATATCCGGCAAGGTCGACTTCCTCCGTGGGCTGAAGGAAAACGTGATCATGGGGCGGTTGATTCCGGCCGGGACCGGGATGGACGTCTATAAGTCGATCGAAATCGAAGCCGACGCCCCACCTCCGATGGTTGAAGATGTGCCAGCGGAGGGGCTCGAGTCCGAGGTCGACCTGGATCAGGACCGATTTGCCGAGATGATCCGTGCCGCCGCCGCCGCGGCGACGGGGGGCGGATCCGAACCCGGAAAAACTGCCTGATCGCGTCTTGACCGGGAATCCTGGATTCTGCTAGACTCCGGGGGTTTTCCACGAACCGCGGTTTATTCGGACCCGCGTGCCCGGGCCTGTCCGACTGTTGGGTCTCTCCCGAAAATGGCGGAGACGAGGGAAGGAAGTCAAGTGCCGACGATCAGCCAACTGGTCCGACGGGGCCGCGAGCGGTTGAAAAACCGGACGAAAAGCCCCGCGCTGGGCACCTGCCCCCAGAAACGAGGGGTCTGTGTGCGTGTGTACACCACGACTCCGAAAAAGCCGAACTCCGCGCTGCGCAAAGTAGCCCGAGTCCGGTTGACCAACGGGGTCGAGGTCACGACCTACATCCCGGGTGTCGGGCATAACTTGCAAGAGCATTCCATCGTGATGATTCGTGGCGGCCGGGTGAAGGACTTGCCCGGCGTCCGTTATCACGTCGTTCGCGGGACCCTTGACGCGGTGGGCGTCGAAGGTCGCAAACAGAGTCGGTCCAAGTACGGCGCCAAGCGACCGAAGGGTTAAGACATGCCGCGCAGAGGATTCATCCCGAAAAGAGAGCTGCTTCCGGACCCGCTCTACCAGTCGCAGTTGGTGACCCGGTTCATCAACTGCATGATGCTCAGCGGTAAGAAATCGGTGGCCCAGTGGATTTTCTACGGCGCGCTGACCGAGATCGAGGAGCGTACCAAGGAAGACCCGCTAAAGATCTTCCGCAAGGCCGTGGACAACGTCAAGCCCTCCGTCGAGGTCAAGTCGCGTCGGGTCGGCGGCTCTAACTATCAGGTGCCGGTCGAGGTGCGCCCGTCCCGGAGTACCGCACTCGCGCTACGCTGGCTCATCGGCTACGCTCGGCAGCGACCCGAAAAATCGATGCGTGAACGCCTGGCCAACGAATTTCTGGACGCCGCCGCCGCACGAGGCGGAGCCTTCAAGAAGAAGGACGACACGCATCGAATGGCGGAAGCCAACAAGGCATTCGCCCACTATCGCTGGTAACCCCGTTTTCCCGACGAGGCCGCGGGAAGTTGGCCTGTTCTTCTGGTCGCGGTCCGCGCTGGGCGCGGATCCGAGGTGATTGTTATGGCTCGTCAAATCCCGCTAGATCGAACGCGGAACATCGGCATCATGGCCCACATTGATGCTGGAAAGACGACTACGACCGAGCGAATCCTCTTCTACACCGGCATCACCTACAAGATTGGCGAGGTCCACGACGGCACGGCCGCGATGGACTGGATGGCGCAGGAGCAGGAGCGCGGAATCACGATCACGTCGGCGGCGACCACTTGCTTCTGGCGCGAACATCGGGTCAACATCATCGATACGCCCGGGCACGTGGACTTCACCGCCGAGGTCGAGCGTTGCTTGCGGGTTCTTGACGGCGCAATCGCGGTTTTTTGTGCCGTGGGCGGCGTCGAGCCACAGTCCGAGGCCGTATGGCGCCAGGCCAACCGTTATGGCGTACCACGAGTCGCATTCGTCAATAAGTTGGACAGAGACGGGGCGGATTACGAGCGTACGTGCCGGATGATCGAAGATCGGCTGCGAGCGAAGGCAGTCCCCTTGCAGCTGCCCCTCGGGTCCGGCGAGGATTTTCGCGGGGTCATCGACCTCGTCGAGCTCCGCTGCCTGGTCTGGGACGACGGCGCGCCCGGAGTCCCGTATTCGGTCCAGCCGATACCCGAGGAAAGCCTGGCCGCGGCGCTCGTTGCACGAGATCGACTGGTCGAGGCGGCCTGCGAAGCGGACGAAACCTTGATGACCCGCTATGTGGCGGGGGATTCGATCTCCTCCGAGCAGATCCGGTCGGCGATTCGCCGCGGGACGATCGCCTTGGTCTTTTGTCCGGTGCTCTGCGGGAGCGCCTTCCGCAACCGGGGCATTCAGCCGCTACTGGATGCGATCGTCGACTATCTGCCTTCCCCACTGGACGTTCCGCCGATCGAGGGCGTCCTGCCCGGCGATGGCGGGCGAGCCCAGAGGAGGCCGTCCGACGAGGAGCCCTTTGCGGCCCTCGTGTTCAAGATCACCACCGACCCCTACGTCGGGCAGTTGGCCTTCGTCCGGGTCTATTCGGGGCGGCTCGAGAGTGGCGCGCGGGTCTTCAACCCAACCCGCGACCGTCGCGAGCGCATCGGCCGGTTACTGAAGATGCACGCCAACAAGCGCGAGGAGATCGCCGAGGTCTACGCCGGCGATATCGCGGCGATCGTCGGTCTGAAGAGCGTTTCGACCGGGGACACGATTTGCGACGAAGCGTACCCTCTGCTGCTCGAGCGGATGGAGTTCCCCGAGCCGGTGATCCGCATGGCGATCGAGCCGAGAACTAAGGCCGATCAGCAGCGCCTGACGTCGGCCTTGTCCAAGCTCGTTCACGAGGATCCGACGTTCCACGTCCTACTCGATCCGGAAACGGGCCAGACGATCATTTCGGGAATGGGCGAATTGCACCTGGAAATCCTTGTCGACCGTCTGCGGCGCGAATTCGACGTTTCCGCAAACGTCGGCAAGCCGCAGGTCGCCTACCGTGAGACGATCCGTCGCGAGGCGGAAGCCGAAGGTCGCTTTGTTCGGCAGTCCGGCGGCCGTGGCCAATACGGCCACGTTCGTCTGCGCGTTGCGCCCGGGGAACGCGACAGCGGATTCGTTTTCGACGATCTCCTCGTCGGAGGGGCGATCCCGAAAGAGTTCGTGCCAGCCGTCGAGGGCGGAGTTCGCGAAATCGCCGACTGCGGGGTACTCGCCGGTTACGCGATGAAAGATGTCCGAGTCAGTCTTGTCGATGGCTCGTTCCACGAGGTTGATTCGTCGGAGATCGCGTTCAAGATCGCCGGTTCGATGGCGATGCGCGAGGCCTGTCAGAATGCCGCGCCGGTCCTGCTCGAGCCGCTGATGGCCGTCCAGGTCGTCGTCCCCGATACCTACATGGGCGAAGTCGTCGGCGGCCTCAACGCCCGGCGTGGCCGGATCCACGATGTTCAGTCAGACGCAGGCCTGCAGTCGATTAAGGCCAATGTGCCGATGGCAGAGATGTTCGGCTACTCGACCGACCTGCGATCGACGACCCAGGGGCGTGGAAATTACACGATGCAGTTCGGTTACTACGACGAGGTTCCGAAGGCCGTGGGCGACGATGTCGTGGCTCGCATTTCGGGAACCGTGGGCCGCTGACCCGCGGGTCGGTCGGCGCCGCACGGAGGAGAGACGATGTCGAAGGAGAAGTTCGAACGTAACAAGCCGCACGTGAACGTGGGAACGATTGGTCACGTGGATCACGGCAAGACGTCGTTGACGGCGGCGATCACGATGGCGATGTCGAAGAACAATCCGAAGCTTCAAGCACGGAGCTTCGATTCGATCGACAACGCTCCTGAGGAGAAGGCTCGCGGGATTACGATCAACGCTTCGCACGTGGAGTACGAGACGCCCCTGCGTCATTACGCGCACGTCGATTGCCCGGGTCATGCGGACTACATCAAGAACATGATTACGGGCGCGGCTCAGATGGACGGCGCGATCCTGGTGGTCTCTGCGGCGGACGGTCCGATGCCTCAAACGCGGGAGCACATTCTTCTTGCTCGTCAGGTAGGAGTTCCTGCGATCGTGGTGGCCTTGAACAAGGTCGATGCGGTGGACGACGCAGAGCTTCTGGATCTGGTGGAGCTTGAGGTACGAGAGTTATTGAAGTCCTACGATTTTCCCGGCGACGAGATTCCGGTAGTGCGGGTATCGGCGCTGAAGGCGTTGGGCGGAGACGCGGCGGCGCAGGAGGGGATTGCGGCGTTGATGAGCAGCGTGGACTCGTTCATTCCGCTTCCGCAGCGGGCGGTGGATAAGCCGTTCCAGATGCCGATCGAGGATATTTTTTCGATTTCGGGTCGAGGCACCGTGGTGACGGGCCGGATCGAGCAAGGCGTGGTGAAGGTCGGCGAAGAGGTCGAGATCGTGGGGATCCGGGACACGCAGAAGACGGTCGTGACCGGAGTCGAGATGTTCAAGAAGCTGCTCGACCAAGGCCAGGCCGGGGACAACGTGGGATTGTTGCTTCGCGGCACGGGCAAGGATGACGTGGAGCGGGGCCAGGTGATCGCGAAGCCGAAGACGATCACGCCCCACACGAAGTTTCGGGGTGAGGTTTACGTGTTGTCGAAGGAGGAGGGTGGCCGTCACACGCCGTTCTTCACTGGCTATCGGCCGCAGTTCTACTTTCGGACTACGGACGTGACGGGCACGGCGACGCTGCCGAGCGGGGTAGAGATGGTGATGCCGGGTGATAACGTGACCATCGAGGTGACGTTGCACACGCCGATCGCCATGGTCAAGGGCTTGAAATTTGCGATCCGCGAGGGCGGCCGCACGGTCGGAGCCGGAACCGTCACCGAGATCCTCGAGTGAC
>JANNRU010000243.1:0-2808 GCA_031401755.1 Acidobacteriota bacterium
CCGTTGGCGAAGCCGCGCGGCCGAACGACGGCCGTCGACCACGCCGGGTCTCGGCGGCAAGCGTGAACTGTGAGACCGCCAGAACCGCTCCGCCGGCCTCGGCGACGCTCGCGTTCATTCGCCTCTCGCCATCCTCGAAAACCCGGATCGCCGCTGTCTTGTCAGCCATATAGTCGACTTCGCGCTCCCCATCGCCACACTCGATCGCGACCAAAGCGAGAAGCCCGAGCTTGATTTGCCCTACCGAGCGACCCTCGACGCGAACCGAGGCTC
The DNA here is from genome assembly GCA_031401755.1 of Acidobacteriota bacterium. Lineage (GTDB taxonomy): Bacteria > Acidobacteriota > Polarisedimenticolia > Polarisedimenticolales > Polarisedimenticolaceae > JANNRU01. The sequence goes on from JANNRU010000243.1 coordinate 274, forward strand.
GCGACACGCGCTGCAGCAGGACCTTCATCAATTCCTCCGCTGTCGCCCGGCGTCGAGGCCACTTCGTGGATCAGCGTGACCGACGAAGCCGCTGATACAAACCCCGAGTCTCGGGAAGGCCCAGGTGCGGCACGACGAGGGCGACTACGAGAACCCCGGAGAGAATGGCCAGGCCGAGCCGCAGCAGCCGCTCGATAGTGCCGTCGTACAATATGAGCCCGAGAACTCGCTGTGTACCCTCCACGACGAGCCCCATCAGGAGCGAGAGCGCCAGCATCTTCAGCGTCGCTGCGACGACACCCTGCCCGGAGAGACCGCCGATCCGTTTCCGGAGGCCGCCGGCAAGCCAGGCGAAGTTAATCCATGCGCCGACGGACGTTGACAGTGCGAGCCCCAGGAAGGCGTCGATGCCGAGTTTCGGCAAGAGCGCCAGAAACGCAAAATTTGCCGCGATCTTCGTGAGAACGGAGCCGACGGATGCTCGAACGGGGGTCGACGTCTCGCCCAACGCATAAAATGTCGGAACTTGGATCTTGGTCACGGCATAAGCGTAGAGCCCCAACGCGTAGCACATCAAGGCCGCCGAAGTGCGAGCGGTATCGCCCGCAGTAAACGCTCCACGTTCGAACAGCGCGGCGACGATCTCACGCCGCAGCACGATTAGACCCACGGTGGCTGGAAGAGCCAATAGCGCTGCCGTACGCAGGGCCGCCGCGAGATTCGCCTTCAGCCCGTCGTTGTCACCACGAGCCGCATCGGCCGAGACCCTGGCCAGGTTTGCCGTCGCGATCGCCACACCGAAGAGTCCGATCGGCAGTTGAAGCAACCGAAACGCGTACTGGAGCCACGTGATCGGACCATCGCCATAATGCGATGCAAGCACGGTGTCGACGAGGATATTTACCTGGGTCGCCGCAAGGCCCGCCGTTGCTGGGGCCATCAGACGCAACATACGGCGCAGTCCGGGATCACCAAAATCAAACATCGGCCGGTAGCGGAATCCTTCGGCTCGCAAGCTCGGCCACTGCACGGCAAACTGGAGCATCCCGCCGATCAATGCGCCATACGCGAGGGACAGGCTCTCATCGATGCCCGCTCGACGAAACAGGGGCGTAAGGAACACCATGCCCAGAATCGCCGCTACGTTAAACCACGCGGAGGCAAATGCAGGGACGAAGAACCGGCCGCAGGCGTTCAAGATTCCCATCGCGACCGCAGCAAGTGCGATGAACAGGAGAAACGGCGACAGAATTCGCGTCATCGTCGCGGTCAGTGCGAGTTTTTCGGGCTCGAAGCCGCCGACGTAGATGCGTAGGATCCACGGCGCTCCCACGGCGATGACGAGGGTCAGCACTCCCAGGAGCACGGCTAACGCGGTCATGACACGCCTGGCGAGTTGCCACGCCGCCTCGGTTCCATCCCGTTCTCGAATCCCAATGAAGGTGGGCACGAATGCCGCGGATAGCGCACCTTCTGCGAACAGGTCCCGCAACAGGTTGGGAATCCGAAATGCGGCAAGGAACGCGTCGGTCACCGGACCGGCGCCGAACATGTAGGACTGGGTCATCTCGCGGCCGAGCCCGAGGACACGGCTGGCCATGGTCGCCGAGCTGATCGACCCGACCGTGCGCAGTAGGCTTCGGGGGCGGCCCAGCGCGGAGGGAGTCTTCTCGTTCTGTTGTCGCATCGGCTCAGTTACATCGGCCGGAGCCGGACATGCTTGACAGGTCGAAGCACTGTGCTAGAGTCGCCCAGTCCCGCAATTCCCGCCTCCCGAACGCGGTGCGAGTCCGCGTCGCCGTGGGGTGCGAGCCGGTCCCGCGGCGGCGCCCTCCAGACGTAAGGAGACCAGCAATGGCGAGCCTGAACAGGGTCCTGCTGATCGGAAATCTGGGACGCGATCCCGAAGTCCGGTACACCCAAGGCGGAAACCCCGTCGCCAATTTCACGATGGCGACGACCGATCGGTGGACCGATCCGAGTGGCGAGAAAAAAGAGCGAACCGAGTGGCATCGGATTGTCGTGTGGGGCAAGCAAGCGCAGATCGTCGGCGAATACCTGAAAAAAGGGCGCCAAGTCTGCGTCGAAGGATCGTTGCAAACCCGAGAATGGACCGACCGCGACGGAAACAAGCGTTACACCACCGAGGTTCGTGCGCAGCGAGTGCAAATGCTCGGTCGCGCGGACGAGGCTCGAACCGAAACGGCTTCCCAGGCGGTCGCCGAGCAAGATCCGGGCTACGAGGAAGACGATATTCCGTTTTGAAGATTCCCCGCGGCTGACGCGGTCAGGGAGTCGCAGTCCTCGGGCCGAGCAGCTCAGTGACCTCTTGAGTCGCGGGACTCTTCGGATATCGGTCAAGTAGTTCTTGTCATGCCTGTCGGGCCGCGTCGTCGTTGCCGGCGCGAGCGTGCATCCAGCCTACTGCTAGGAGCGCCTCATCGGGCGGATAGAGCAAACTCGAATCGGCAATGAGCCCGCGCAGAAGGGCCTCGGCTTCGGCGATTTGCCCCAGGTCCCCCTGCACCCGGGCCA
>JANNRU010000244.1:0-3998 GCA_031401755.1 Acidobacteriota bacterium
CGTCGAGCGGGCCTTCGATCGTTTGTCGCTGGATTGGAAGCGATTCGTCGAGATCGATCCGCGTTACTTCCGACCGACGGAGGTCGACCTGCTGCTCGGCGACGCGAGCAAGGCTCGGGATGCATTTGGCTGGCGGCCGAAGGTCGGCTTCGATGAGCTCGTGACGATGATGGTCGACGCGGATCTCGAACTGGCACAGGCCGAGCATCGTTCCGGACTGCTGTCCCACCGTTCGCGCGAGACCTGATCGTTGTCGCGAGAGCACGATCTCGAGCGGATCGGCCACGCGTTGGATGCCGCGCGTGCGGCATTGGCTGCGCTCGGACCGGCTGCGGGCGAGTGTTGGCGCAAGGCCGGCGGTGAACTGGTGACGCGCGGTGATCTGGCGGTCAACGAAACACTGCGGACCGCACTCGCGCGACCGGGAGAGGGTTGGCTGTCGGAAGAATCCGCCGACGATCCTGCCCGCAGCGAGGCTGCACGGGTGTGGATCGTCGATCCAATCGACGGTACCCGCCAGTTCGTCGATGGGACCCCAGAGTGGTGTATCGCGGTCGCACTCGTCGAGTCCGGCACGCCGGTCGCAGGTGGCATCCTAAATCCGGCCACGGATCAGCTGTTCCTTGGTGCTTCAGGCTGCGGCCTGCGACTGAACGGTGTTTCCCGGCATTGCCGCGAGTCCAGTTCGCTCGATGGCGCCGAGATCCTGGCCAGCCGGAGTGAGGTCCGACAAGGGCTGTGGCGGCGCTGGAAGACGGCGCCGTTCCGCGCCCGGCCGATCGGATCGGTGGCTTACAAGCTGGCGCTCGTCGCGGCAGGAGAGGCCGACGCGACATGGAGCGTACTTCCAAAAAACGAATGGGACGTCGCCGCCGGCGTCGCGCTGGTTTTGGCGGGAGGCGGAAGCGTCTGGTTGCCGGATGGAATGCGGCCGGTTTTCAATCGTCCCGATGCGGCGCTTCCGGGGCTTTGCGCCGCAGGCGCGGGGCTCGCGCCGGCGTTGCGTGAGTATCTCGGTAACGAGTGGCACTGAAGTGGCGCTGCGGGTTGTCCAGCGGGTTCGCTCGTCAGGCGCTCGGCGGCCCGTCGGGCCCTTCGACATTGTGGGCGATGATCGCCTGAACCTCTCGGCGCAACCGATCGTGGTCGGTTGGCCCGTAACCGGCGAGGTCGATCGGTGGGTCGAAGCGAACGTGGACGGTCCCGGGTCGAACCAGGAAGCGGCGGGGTGGCAGGACTTCGAACGAGCCACGGATCGAGACCGGAACGACGGGGACCCCGGCGGTCAAGGCGAGATGGAATGCGCCCTTTTTGAATGGCGACAGTCGGCCGTCGAGACTGCGGGTCCCCTCCGGAAACAGGACGACGGACTGCCCACCGCGAATCCGCTCCGCGGCAAGGCCGAGGCTCCGCAAGGCCTCGGCTCGATTCGTGCGGTCGATCGGGATGAAACCGCACGAGGAGAGCACGAAGCCCAGCACCGGAACCCGGAACAACTCGCGCTTGGTCAGGAACCGCGAGGACAAGGGAAGGACAGGGATCATCGCCCAAATATCGACCATCGATTGGTGATTCGCGATGTAGATCCGGGGCCCCACGCCTTGCGCGTGCTCCAATCCTTCGTAGGTCACTCGAGCTCCGGTGGCCCAGAGTATCGTCCGGGACCAGATTCGCCCCGACCACATCGACCAATCGCTCAACCGTGGAACGATCAGCGACAAGACCGCGACCGGAAGTCCGCAGACAACGGTTGCTACGATGACGACGATCACTGTCCAAGACGCGCGAAGCACCTGCCGTCACTCCTCGACGAAGCCTCAGCCAGCGGCGGAGTATACCAATCGGGACCGCAGACTCCCTTGACCGTCGCGGGGGCGCCGCCTATCCTTGCCCGGACCGCGAGGATCCGGTGATCGAACTCCTGCGCGCGCACTTGGCCGAACTCGGGGGGATGGTCGTGCTCGGCTGGAGCACGATCACGCAATCGTTGAGGCGGCCCCTCGATGTCGATCTGTGGATCGAGCAGATCGACCTGCTCGGTGTACGTTCGCTGACGTTGACCAACGTTACGTTGCTGTTCACCGGGATGGTACTCTCGCTGCAAACCGCTTACTCGATCTCCGTCTATGGCGGGAAGGGGTTCGTTGCCGACATCGTCGCCCTCTCCGTCGTTCGTGAGCTGGGCCCAGTATTGACCGCGCTGATGGTCGCGGGGCGCGTCGGCGCTGGCATCACCGCCGAGCTGGGGTCGATGGCCGTTACCGAGCAGATCGATGCACTGCGAGCGTTAGCCGCGAGTCCGGTCAAGAAACTGGTCGTCCCGCGGGTCGGCGCGCTGGTGATCTCCTTGCCGTTGCTCACCATCCTGGCCAACACGGTGGCCCTGTTTGGTGGTCTGCTGATGGCGGTCACGGAGGTCGGGCAATCCCGGAGCTACTACATGAGTCATGTGTTCAGCGCGCTGACGATCACCGACGTCATCAGCGGGGTCGGCAAGACCGTCTTCTTCGCGTTTTTCATCGGAATCATCGCCTGCTACAACGGGCTGCACGCCTCAGGTGGTGCGGACGGCGTCGGGAGGGCGACGACGAACACGGTCGTAGTCTCGTCGCTGTCGGTGATCGTGTCTGATTTCTTCCTGACCAAACTGTTCATCTTGATCCTGCCGTGAGCGACCCGTTCATCCGGTATGTCGGCGTGCACAAGGCCTTTGGCGACAAGGAGGTCCTCTGCGGGATCGATCTGACCGTGGAACGTGGAGAGACGGTCGTCGTGCTCGGCGGCTCAGGCTCGGGCAAGTCGGTGCTCTTGCGCCACGCGATCGGCCTGCACCTGCCCGACCGCGGCCAGGTCTGGATCGAACAACGCGAGATCACCCATTGTGCCGAGGAGGAGTTACTCGAGGTTCGCAAGGCCGTCGGGATGCTGTTCCAAGCCGGGGCGTTGTTCGACTCGATGAGCGTTCTGGAAAACGTGGCCTTTGCGCTGCGCGAGCATACATCTTGGGAAGAAGACCGGATTCGCGCCCGTGTCCGCGAGGTGCTGCAACTGGTCGAACTCGAGCGCGTCGAAGAGTTGATGCCCGCCGATCTATCGGGTGGGATGCGCAAGCGAGTCGCGCTGGCGCGAGCGATCGCACTCGCGCCGCGCGGGCTGCTCTACGACGAGCCCACCGCGGGACTCGACCCGGTGACCGCGAATACGATCAACCAGCTGATCCGGAATCTGCAGCAGCGCCTGGGCGTCACGTCGATCGTCGTGACGCACGACATCCGCTCGGCCTTCATGGTCGGGGACCGGATTGCGTTCTTGAGCGAAGGGCGCATCTATTTCGACGGGACCCTCGATCAGGCCCGCGGGGCCCAAGAGCCGCTTTTGCAAGCATTTCTGCGGGGAGGTGGTTATGGCTAGGCGAGGGATGGCCGATACGGCCGTCGGAACGCTGTTCGCGCTGGCCCTCGTGATCCTGGCCCTGGGAGTCATGGCCATCGGCGGTGAGTCGCGGGTTTTCTCGAGCAAGGCGACCTATCGTTTGGAGTTCAGCAACGCCGACGGATTGACTGTCGGGTCACCGGTCAAGATGGCGGGCGTGCAAGTCGGGAGCGTCACACGAATCACGCTGCCGACCGACGCCGGTATGGGCGGGATCGAAGTGTTGGCCGGAGTCGATCGCGCTTACAGTGGGCTGGTACGCGAGGACTCGCGCGGCCGATTGCGCGTGCTCATGTATCTGTCGGGCGAGAAATTCGTGGAGATCACTCCCGGCTCATCGACCGCCGCACCGCTGGCGCCCGGGGCCGCGGTGCCGGCCGACGTGACCAAGGAGCTCTTCGAGCAGAGCGAGGATATCGCGGACAACCTGAGCGGGATCACCGTCTCATTGAGCAATATCCTTTCGTCGCTCGAGCGCGGAGAAGGTTTGATCGGGCAGATGCTCAAGGACCCGGGATTCGGTAAGGACGGGTTGGAGGCACTGCGCGGCACGCTGGAGAACGCCC
>JANNRU010000245.1:0-15090 GCA_031401755.1 Acidobacteriota bacterium
CGGCGCGGTGATGTCGCGCAACTCGTGCGACATGCGGTACCACAGCTTATCTTTGACCAGCGGTCCCGAGACTTGGATCGACGGCTGGTACCAATTGAAATCTTCCGTCGGGAGATTCGAGATGCTCCGGGCTCCGTCGCCGTCGAGCAAACCCGATTGAAAGAAGAAGTCCAAGACGCCCTCGAAGTCGTTGCTCCCCTGCTTCTGAACGATGTCCGCGAAGCCACCCTGGGCCCGCGCATAACCGACTCCGGCCCCGGAGGTGATGACGGCCATCTCCTCGATCGAATTTGGGTTGATGTTGCTCAAGAACTGCCCGGTCAGCGGATTGACGTTCGAAATGCCCCCAACCGAGGCCTTGAAATCCCGTTCACGCGAGCCATGGACCGTGACGTTTCCATCGCCGTCACCGTCGTTGACCCCGGGGGCGATCGTCAAAACGTTCTGGTAATCCCGCCCGGCCACCGGAAGATCGCCGATGAAATCGTCGCTGAATCGGGTCGAACTGGTCGTGTCCTCGAGGTCGATGACATCCCCCGTGGCGACGATCTTGAGTTCTTCGCGCACCTCGGAGATCAACTGCATTTGGATCTTGGCCGGCGGCCCGATCGGAACACGGATGCCGGTCTCACTGCGCGCGCTGAGTCCCGGATACGAAACGTCGATCTTGTATCCCTGACCGGGTCGGAGGACAGGGAAGTTGGCCACGCCGTCAGGTCCGGTTCGCTCGCCGGTCGTTTTCACATAGCTCAACTCGTGGCTGATGATCACCGTCGCGCCGATAAGAGGCTTGCCCTCCTGATCGAGCACCGTGACCTCAAGACCGCCACTCTGCGCGTAGGCGCCCGGCCCGGACAGAAGCACGACCAGGCCCACGACTAACGCCCCGATTGCCCCACGGATCCGAATCATGACGCCCTCCTCATGCGGTTCCGAAACCAAGAGCCCGCGCTCCCCTTCCGAGCTTGCCACGGACGAAACCCTGGTCGCCGTACGATCCGAGCGTGACGACGGATCGAATCGAACTCCCGTGGTCGGGGGCGGCGCTTATGTACCACCTGGTCATGGAACCGTCAACCATGCAGATTATTTATTGTCATCCAGAGCCGGTGGCCCGTCGTCCGGGAGATGAGTGCGGTAGATGTGCAGCGGGGGCGTGGCGGTCTCATCGGTGGATCCCCAGTCGTTTCATCTTTTCGTGGAGCGTCGTCGGTTTCATCCCGAGCATCGCGGCGGCCTCCTTCTGGACCCCTTCGGAGCGCTTGAGCGCTTCGACGATCAACGCGCGCTCGAATCGGGCGACCGCATCGGACAGGCTCGCTCCCGCTGAGAGCGCGACTCCTCTGGGCGGCGCGAATCCGGCCTCGACGAGTTCCGGCGGCAGGGACTCGAGGCCGATCTCGGAACCGCGCGCCAGGACGACACCCCGCTCGATGACATTTTCCAGTTCCCGGACGTTGCCCGGCCAGGAGTGGCCGAGCAGCCGCTCCATCACGGCCGGGGCGACCCGCTCGACCTGCTTCCGATTCTCCGCGTTGTAGCGCCGCAGGAAATGCTCAATCAACAACGGCAGATCCTCAGGGCGTTTCCTGAGCGGGGGGAGTTCAACGCTGAGCACGTTCAACCGATAGTAGAGGTCCTCGCGAAATCGCCCGTCCGCGACGAGCCCCCGGACGTCTTCGTTGGTCGCGGCGAGGATCCGGACATCGACAACCTTGGCCTCGACCGACCCGAGCGGGATGAACTCTTTCTCCTGGATCACACGGAGCAGCTTGGCCTGTACCGCCGGCGCAACGGTCGTGATTTCGTCGAACAGCAGCGTCCCGCCTTCCGCGGACTCCATCAAGCCGATGCGCGAGGTGTTGGCGCCCGTGAACGCGCCGCGCAAGTGGCCGAAGAGATTATCTTCGAGCAAGTCGGCCGGAATGCTGTTGCTGTTGACCACCACGAGCGGCCGTGCCGCGCGCGGGCTGCGATGGTGGATCGCGTGCGCGACGAGCTCCTTTCCCGTGCCGCTCTCGCCTTGGATCAACACGGTCGCACGACTCTGGGCGACCTGATCGACAAAACGATAGACCTCTTGCATGGCGCGGGACTTACCGATCAAGCGTTCGTAGCGATGGCGCTCGTCGAGCTCGCGCCGCAACGTCTCGTTCTCTCGCCGCAGCCGCGTCGCCTCGACTGCCTTGTCGACGAGCGATCGAACTTCGTCGTTCTTGAACGGCTTCGACAGGTAGTGAAACGCACCAGCCTGCATTGCCGCGACCGCGTTTTCGATCGTGCCGTGGGCCGTGATCATGACGACGGCGAGGTCGGGCGACTGCGTGTGAATCCAGCGCAGGACCGCGATTCCGTCGGCGTCCGGCAGCATCAGGTCGAGCAGGACGACGTCCCACTCGCGTCCGGACTCGATCGCCCCGCGGCAGGCAGCCGCATCCCGTACCGCCTGCACGTCGTGACCGCGGCGGCCGAGCAACTCGCGCAAGACATCGACGACGATCGGCTCGTCATCGACGATCAAGATCCGCCCGACCGTTGCCGCGGAGCGCCCCAAACCTCAGGCCGACGCCCGTACCGCGCTCGCGGAGGGCAATTCGATCTGGAAACGGGTGCGCTCCCCGGGGGTGCTGTCGACTCGGATCTTCCCGTCATGCTCCTCGATGATCCCGTAGCTGACGGAGAGCCCGAGCCCGGTTCCCCGGTCACGGCGCTTGGTTGTGAAAAACGGGTCGAAGATGCGCTCGAGATCCGCCTCGGGGATGCCGTGTCCATCATCCTCAACGCTCAATCGAACCCAGTCCCCGCTGCCCTCGGTGCGAACGATCACCTGGCCGCGATCTCCGATCGCGTCTCGAGCGTTGAGTAACAGGTTCAGCAACACCTGCTGCAGTTTTACCCGGTGACCGCGCACTCGCGGGAGTTCGGAGTCGAGAATCGAGACCAACTCGATCGCTCGCCCGCGCCGCTGAGGCTCGAAGAGAGCCAGCGCCTCGCGAACCGCGTCGTTGAGATCGATCGTCTCGAGTGTCGACCGATCCGGGCGCGCGAAGTTCAGCAGCGAGCCCGCGATGTTCGAAGCCCGCATCGCCTGTTCATCGACGCGGGTGAGCAACGCCCGCCTCGGGTCGTCCGCAGCGCAGTCCTCCAGCAGCATCTGGACGTAGCTTGACACGCCGGTGAGCGGCGTGTTGATCTCGTGCGCCACACCGGCGGCGAGCAACCCGAGCGCGGCGAGCCGCTCCTGCTGGGACAACTGCTGTTCGAGCATCACGCGGCTGGTGACGTCGTCGAAACTGACCACATGTCCCCCGTCAGCGACCGGGGAGACCGCGATGTTGAGCATGATCCTTCGCCCTTCGTTGTTGGTCATGGCCAGCCGAAAGCTCCGGCGGTCGCCTTCGTCCAAGCCCGAGTCGGCCTGTTCGGAGATCTTGCGCGCCACGTGCGGCGGAAGGACGTCGCCCAGCGCTCGGCCGACCGCGTTATTGCGCGGCAACCCGTGGATCTGCTCGAGCGCCCGGTTCCAGGCCAGGATCTTGCCGTCGGCATCCGACAGCAAGAGTCCGACCGCGCTGCTCTCGAGGATGCGTGCCTCCCGCTCGTGGAGCCGCTCGATCTCCTCCGCGCGGCGCCGAACCTCTTGGACCAATCGCGCCGCTTCGATCGCCGTTCCGGCATGCGCGGCCAGCGTGGCCAACAGCGCACGGTCCTCGCTGGTCAATGGCTCGCCACCGGCCCCGCGCTCGCCGACGGCGAGCACGGCGCGCAGCGTACCCTTGACGCGGAGCGGGAAAAGATGCCGCGCTCCAGCAAGTCCCGGCGCCTCCCCCTCATCGAAGCTCAGGCTGGTTTCACCCTCGAGTCGAGCGACCGACTGCGAATCCAGGGTCACCGCCGCGGGCGGCGTTCCCTCCATGGCCACGAAGCGACCGCCATCGGCTCGGAGCAGCACCTCAGCCGTGGCCACGCCGAGGGTATCGCGCACGCGAGTGCGCAGGTGGCCGATCAGCGCCGGAAGGTCGGTCTCGGCGTTCAGTTCGCGGGCCCAATCGAGAAGTGTCGCCCGGTAACTGTAGCGCTTGCGGTAGAAGGCCTTTTCGACCGCGATGCGCAGACCCGCCCGGACCTGCGGATAGGCGATCGCCGCGACCAGGAAACCGATGTAACGCGCGCCGCTGTGCGACAGACCGAAGATCCCCCCAAGCCCCTCGCGCACGAGGAATACGACGCCCGCAAGCACCGCAAATGTGCAGAACACCGCAGCGACTTCGATCAACGCGCGGACGAGCAGCAAATCCAGATCGTGAAGGCGATAGCGAGCGAGCGCGGCGGTGAAGGCGGCCGGAACCAGCAACATCGGGGCGACGCTCAGAAACTGCGCCCAGAGCGGCAGTGCCGGCGCGCCGAGCGCCCAGGGCAATGCGTAGAGCAGCACGAACGGCCCGAGGCCCCCGGCGAGTCCCCACAGCAGCCATTTCATCTGGCCACGGTGCATGGCCGAAGAAGAGCCAGCGCGCGACTTGAAGAGCAACGTGATCGTCGCCATCAGCGAGAGGCCGAGAAACGCGAACTCGAGCGGCTCGCCGAACTCGATCCAGCGCCGTGGGTCGTCGAAGATCAGCGCCCCGCCGAATGCCGCCGGCGATAACCAAATTGATGCGAGAATCAACAGCCCCGAAATCAAGTAGGCCAGACCGACTGCGGGTCGCCGGATTTTCAGCGCACGTTTGGTCAGTGCCACGCCGACGTGGAACAACAGCGCGGGCGCCAATGCCCCGGAGATCAAATCGACCCAGTAGCAGACCCAATCAAACTCGTCCGCGCGTCCGGAGGGACTCGATGTCAAGCGCGCGAACATCGCGGCGCCCAGCAGCGGATAGACGAGTCCTCCGCGGATATCCGGCCAACGGGTGGCGATGAAGACACCTGAGACCCAGAAGGCCAGACCGACTAGGGCGAGGTAGACATAAGGCTCGTTCGATCCACGAAACTCGATCGGAATATCGATCGACTCGGCGACGGCCGATCCCCGATGGACGGTCAAGCGCAACGCTCGATCCGGGTTGGCCTCCCAGATCCGGGCCTCAAGCTCGAGCGCCTTGCGGATCGGTCGACCGTCGAGCGCGACGACCAAGTCCCCGGGGCGAAGCCCGGCGCGAAAGGCTGCACCCTCCTTGGCGACATCGGTCGCGAACGGGCCGGAGGTTGACTGCGCCCACTGCACGCCGATCGTCGGCGCCCTGGCCTGCACGCGCCTGACGAACGACATGCCCCCCAACAGAAGCAGCCCGGTGGCGAGAAGCACCACGAGTGCCAAGCGTAGCCGATTCATCGCGTTCGGTTCCGTCGCGCAGCCCGCACGCGCCGCGGCCCCTGGCGCCGGCGAGCCGATTCGGGCCTGGCTCGGACCGCCGCCATCAGTAGACGACGGAAACGCCGGCGGAAAGGCGGTGCTCGAGCGCATCTCGAGTCACGGCTCCACCGGCAACTGTCCAGGAATCGAGTAGGTCCGAGCGCGAGTTCGCGTTCTGATAAGCCAAGAGCAGACGCCAGTCGCTCCTCGCCTGGCGACCCCCGCCCAGCGCCTGCGTCAGCCGAACGTCGATCGTCGAGTGGGCTGCGCCATCCGAACCGCCCGACGATTCCGACTCCGATCGCACCCAAGCGAGTTCGACGCCCGTCCCACTGGTCGCGACCGACAGCCCCGCCCGCCCAGTGGCCACGCGCATCTCACCGGAAGCGCCGGTCACCGACCCGGCGAATGGTAGCAACGGTATCACGGAGCCTTGGACCCGACGGGCTCGGCCTTCGATCCAAACCCGGCCCCAACCGAGGTCACCCGAGAGACTCGCCAGACTCTCGCGCTCGTGCGTCCCTCCGCGGACGACGTAGAGCGGGTGGAGCGAAGACGGGTCGAGCCGCCCGCCTTGGTCAAGATCGAAGGCCAACGGGTCGAGCCGAGTTTCCGCGCTCAGCTTCCAATCTTGGCCGAGCGGCAGAACGATCGAAGCCTCGTACCCGACGCGGCCGCTAGCGTCGTCGTCGGGCTGCGCGCCTGAAGCCAAGTCGTGAACGTAGGAGAGCCGCGCGTGAACTCTGACCGCTCCCGCAGACCAACCCGCACCCAGCCCGGGCTCGACGATCTGCCGATCGCCAGCCCCGGCGACCCACCGGGCACCGAACTCGACGTCGAGTCCCCGAACCGTCGAAACGCGATCGCCGGCTTCGAGTTCCAGACGGACTGGCGAGGCGCCGGGATCGACCCCGATATCCGCCGTAGATCGGGCCTCACCGGCCAGCCCGACGCTCAACGACGGACGATGGCGATCCGGGGCCGCGACGGCGTAGGTCCCGCGGGCGCGCCAGCGATCGTTCAGCACTTTCTGACCGGCCTCGCCCGGCGAATCCGTGCGCGACTGCTTCGAGCCGACCTCGGCCCGAGTCCAATCAAGATCGACCTGGATCGCGGTCTCCGCGTCGAGTGCGCGATCCCAGTGTGCTCCCAACGCAAGGGTGCGTTCGCGATCATCGGCCGCGAACGACGATTGCGGTTCGACAACCACCGACCGGCGGTCGCTGTGGAGCGCGGTCCACTCGAGACGATCCATCGCGCTTGGCGAGTGATGCGCGGCGAAATCCAGGCTCACGCGCTCCGTTTCGAACCGCTCCCCCGCCGCATCGGCCGCCCGTTGCGCGAAGCGCTCGACTCGCGCCTGGATCGCACCCTCGTCGGTGATGGGTGCAGTCAGGAACGCGCGGGTCTCGGTCGCCCGCAGTCCGGCCTCGGATAGCGTGCTGGACAGGTGGCCTCCGGGATCGGCTGAGAAACTCTGATCGATGCGAACTTCGAAGCTCTCGATCGCCGAGAGCCGCTCATCGTCCTCGGTCCACCCGGCGTCGGTCTCCCGCCACATGCTCCGCCGCGGCGCACGCAGTACCCAGGCAGGATCCGCGGGGATTCCCGCTGCCGCCACGTCGATCTCGCTCGCCGGATGAAGCACGACGTCGACCGTTTTTTGGATCAGCGTATCGATATCGGCGATGAACAGACGGTAGCCGACTTTCGCCGCGCCGATCCGGTAGCGCCCGGCGCCAAGGCCCGACAGGCGAAACCGACCCTCATGGTCACTCGTGAGTTGGGCCAGTGGGGGCGTGGTTGGACTCTTGAGAAACCAGACTTCCGCGTCCTCGATCGCCCGACCCAGGCTGTCGCGGACGGTTCCGCCGAAATCCACGTCGCCGGCCGAAACGGCGCTTCCGAGCACGACCACGCTCGCGACGAGGCCGGCGAGGAACGAGCGACTGAACAGGTGCAGGTAAAAGGACATGGCCGTCGGAGCCCCGCGGCTTGAGAACGCCGAAGTTTACCGGGGGCCCACTTCCTTGTCAACTCAAACTAGCGCAATAAGATACGGAGGTGAATCGGGAGACGCACGCTCGAGTTCGACGCGGGCGATCAGGACGTGGGGCAGCGCGGCGAACGCTGCTGCTGCTCGGCCTGGTCGCATCGCCGACGCTGGCAGTTCCGCGGGTCGTCCAGCAGAACGAGTGGATCTTGCGCGTGCGCCCCCTGACGGCCGCGCCGGTGTCTGGGGAATCGTCGACGCAGGTTCTGCGGATATCGGGTGCCGACGAGGCGACCGCGGTCGCTCGAGTCGCCTGGCCCGACCCCGGCGACGCGACCACGGTCCTGCTCAGTGCGCGCCTCCTCGACGGCGACGGAACGACTCCCCCACGAGTTCTGCTCGCGGGGCGAGCGAAGCTGGCCCAAGGTACGGAGATCGCGGCGGAGCGGATTTTCGAGCCGAACGAATCTGCGACCCTGTTGTTCGAGATCGGACGACGGGGCAAGAGCCGTCCACTGACCTTCGCCGTTGCGGTGGAGATCGAACTTCGACCGACGATCGCACTGCCCAGGACCCCAGGTGCGCCGGTTCAGTTGACGCTCGAGATTCAGCGCGTCCTCGACGGCCGAGTCATTCCGTTGGAAACCAACACTTTGAGCACCTTCGTCGGAGAGGCGGTCTCATACGGATTCCGCCTCGGCGACGGTGGCGCAGCCGAAGCATTCGAGATCCGGCTGCGCCCCGTCGAGTTGGCGGGAGGCACCGCGATCCTCGATCTCGAGATTGCCGGGACCCATCCCGGCGCCGATCGGGTCGACGTCGTCGGTCGACGACAGAGTTGGATCACTTCGCGGGATGCGGTTTCGACCTTCGCCATCGAGTCGGGCGATCCACCCACCGGTTGGCGCTTCCTGGTTACGCCGCGATTCTGACGTCGAGAGCGTCGATGCGGCCGATCGGGGACGCCTGGGTTATCATCGCTCGCGCGATGTCGAAAAAGATCCATGTCGACGCGACGGCGGTACGCAAGATCGCAAACTTGGCGCAACTCGGCCTGTCCGACGACGAGATCCGGACCCTCCCGGCGGAGTTGACTACGATCCTGGAGCACGTGGCTCAACTGGACGCGCTCGAATCGAGCGATCGACCGTCGGGCCTTGGCCTGGACCCACGATCCGGAAACCTCGGCCGGCTTCGAGAAGATCGGCCGTCGGCTTCGCTCTCGTCGGATGTCGTGGCCAGGGCGGCACCCGAGTCTGCTGCCGGCTTTTTTCGCGTTCCGCGGGTGATCCGAACCGCGGATTGAGTGGTAATTGTCCGATCTTGCCTTTGCCACCGCGGAGGAGTTGCTGTCCCGACTTGCGTGCGGCGACCTGACCTCGGTCGAATTGGTTCAGGACGCGCGGCGGCGAACCGAAGAGATCGACGGCTCCCTCGGCGCGTTCGTACGACTCAATCCGCGCGCGCTGGAAGAGGCGGCGGCCTCCGACCGGGAGCGGAGCGCCGGCCGAACCCGGCCGCTCGAAGGTATCCCGGTCGCCGTCAAGGACAACATCTGCACGGCGGGACTCGAAACCTCCTGCGGGTCGGCGATCCTTCGCGGATTCGTCCCGACCCGCGATGCCACGGTCGTCACCCGACTCCGCGAGGCCGGAGCCGTCATCTTCGGCAAAACGAATCTCGACGAGTTCGGCATGGGCTCGTCCACAGAGAGCTCGGTCCACGGTCCGACGCGCAACCCTTGGGACCGCGAGCGGGTGGCCGGCGGCTCGAGCGGCGGATCCGCCGCCGCGGTGGCCGCCGGATTGGTCCCGCTCGCGTTGGGCAGTGACACGGGGGGATCTGTTCGCCAGCCGGCGGCGTTTTGCGGGATCCATGGGTTGAAGCCGACGTACGGGAGCGTCTCCCGCTCGGGTCTGGTGGCCTACGGGTCCTCGCTCGACGTCGTCGGCGCGCTTGCTCGTAGCGTCGCCGATATCGCCCGCGTGCTCGAGGTGATCGGGGGATGCGATCCCGCCGACCCCACCTCGTTCTCGCCGGCGAGAACGGAACCGGAAAGGCTCGATCCTCGCAGACTCCGCGTCGGACTGGCGGCCGACTGGCTCGACGTCGATGGAATCGCGGACTCCGTCGCCGTGGCCGTGCGGGCAGCGGCGCGAGCGCTGCGGGATTCGGGCGCGATCGTCGGGGACGTGACGCTGCCGCACGCACGCTGGTCGATCCCGGCCTATTACATCCTGGCAACGGCCGAGGCGTCGAGCAATCTCGCACGCTACGATGGCGTCCGCTTCGGTTGTCGAGCGACCCGCGACGACTTGGAATCGATGTATCGCGCCACGCGCGGTGCGGGCTTCGGCCGAGAAGTCAAACGTCGGATCATGCTCGGGACTTATGCGCTCTGCGCTGGCTATCAGGATCGCTTCTACGCTCGGGCGGAGCGAGCGCGCGCACTGGTCCGTCGAGACTTCGAGACGTTGTTCGATTCGGGATGGGACCTCGTCCTCGCGCCGACCACACCGACGTCGGCATTTCGCCTGGGCGAGAAGGTCGGCGACCCGCTGGCGATGTACCTGTCGGATGTCTTCACGGTGACCGCTAATCTCGCCGGAATCCCGGCGATCTCGGTTCCCGTCGGACAGGACGACGACGGATTGCCGCTGGCCGCGCAGTTGATCGGACCGTCGTGCGGCGAATCGCTGTTGTACGTCGGAGCGAGGCTGCTTGAGCGAGCGTTCCCCCCGCTCGAGCCTCCCATGCGCGGCCGGTTCGTCCCGTGACTCTCCAATCGCTGGCCATCGCGCTCGCCGTCCCGGTTGCGCTCGCGTCGCTGGCCGCGACGCCGACCCCACCGGTCGCACCGGGCAGCGCCGATTCCCTGAGCCTGAGTTCGGAGTTCCGAGTTCGTGTCCTGCGCGGCCGCGACATCGAGCTCGAGGTGCGTGTGGCTGCCACCGATGACTGGTCGAGGATCGCTGCGCGAGTGACCAACGACCCCACGTCCGGGGCCGCGCTAGCGGCGTGGAACGAGAAGCGTCGACTGGCCGCGGACGACTGGGTCCGCGTCCCGATCGGTTTACTCTCCGAGCCGTTACGCTCGCTCGTCCTCAGACGACTCTTTCCCGAGGATCGACTCGACGGCCAGGACTGGATCCACATCTCGCGGTCCGGGGTTCTTCCGACCTACGACGAAGGTCTCTGGCCGATCGCGCTCTGGTTCACCGGACAGGGCGACCACTTTACCGAACTCATGCGCTCGAACGGTCTTCAAGCTCCAGAACTGGGTGTCGGTCAATCGGTGCGAATCCCCGGACGCCTGCTGCTGCCCGGCTTTCGACGGAGGGCCACATCCGACGACGGCGCGCTCGAATACGCAGCGGATGGCCACGGCGCCCATGCGATCTACCGTTTGCGCGACCGAGAAGCGCTCTACTCCGCGGTCGTCGTGCGATTCACCGGGCGGACTCTCGCCGAGGACGTGCTCGGAGTCGCCAAGACGATCGCCGAGCGCAATCGGATCCGCGACCCGCGCGACATTCCGGTCGGCTTTCCGGTGGCCATCCCGTTCGACCTGCTCGAGCCCGAGTTTCTCCCCACAGATCACCCGCGGCGGCGGGAGGCCGAGGCCGCGCGCAAGGCGGTCCAGCGCGAGCTCGAACAACATCCGCTGGATGCCACGCGTACCGGTCTCGACGACGTCATCGTCATCATCGACCCGGGCCACGGTGGACGCGACCTGGGCACGATGAACCACGGGATCTGGGAACACGACTACGTCTACGACGTCGCCTGTCGCTTGCGACACCTGCTCGAAACGGAGAGCGCGGCTCGCGTCGTGCTGACGCTGGTCGACGACGAGACGGGTTGCCAGCCCTCCGATCGGACCCCGCTCGTCGCCAACCGACAGGGTTCGATTCAAACCTCGCCGCCGTTCCTCGCCCGCAAAGATGGAGACGCAAACGTTGGAGTCAACTTGCGTTGGTACCTGGCGAACTCGATCTATCGCAAAGCGGTCCGCGACTCGGTCGATCGCGACCGGGTGGTCTTCGTTTCGCTGCATGCGGACGCGCGACATGCTTCGCTGCGCGGCCTCATGGTTTACGTTCCCGGGGCGGCATACCGGAGTCGGACCTACGGTGAGGACGGCGCGATGTATCGGCGCTTCGGTGAGGTTCGGGAACGAACGTGGGTAAAGTTTTCACCGGCCGAGCGCGTGCGCTCCGAAGCGGTGTCCCGGCGGCTCGCCGAGTCGGTCGTCAGCGCGTTCCGTGACCTCGGACTGCCCGTCCAACCATTCCAACCGATCCGGGACCGAGTGATTCGAGGAAAATCTCCGTGGCTTCCGGCCGTTCTCAAGGGCAACCAGGTCCCGACCAAGGTCTTGATCGAAATGACCAACATGAGTAACGCTGAGGACGCCGCCCTGCTCGCGTCGGCGAACGATCGGGAGCGCCTGGCGCGGGGGGTTCTGGAAGGACTTCGGAGGCATTTCGGAGAGCCGCCCCCCCGTCCGTCCGCCGCGCGACGAGCCGCCCCCTGAACGCCCGGGCTTGACAGGATCGTCCGTGGGTTCTATCAGTCCCCAGTCGAACCAGGGAGGAGCGCTGGATGCCGATCTACGAATATAGATGCGAATCGTGCGCGGAAGTGACCGAAGCGATTCAAAAGCTCTCGGATCCGCCGCTGAAGAAGTGTCCCTCCTGTTCGGGCAAGCTCAAGAAACTCATCTCTCGAGCGGCGTTCCACCTCAAAGGCGGCGGCTGGTACTCAGAAGGCTACGGCGATTCCGGAAAAGGCTCGAAGAAGGCCGCGTCGAGCTCGCCGAGCTCGACGAGTTCGGATGGCGACGCCGGCAAGACGAAGTCCGACACGAGCGATACCACGGGCGAGGTGAAGTCCACACCGAAAAAGGCCTCGGCTACCGTTTGATCGCCGGCTTTCTCAGCTAGGATGCTTCGCCGAGGACCCAGGAGGGCGCGCGGATGAAGATCCTACTCGTCGGGGCCGGCGGCCGTGAAGACACGCTGGCCTGGGCCCTGAGTCAGCACCCGCGCGATATCGTGCTTCATGCCTGTCCGGGAAGCTCGAGCATCGGCCGGCGGGCGACGCGGATCGACCTTTCGCCATCCGACGTAGGTGGGATCGCGCGACACGCGATCGCCGAGCGCTACGACCTCGTGATCGTCGGCCCCGAAACTCCGCTGGTACTAGGACTCGCCGACCGCGTCGGGGACGCTGGGATTCCGGTCTTCGGCCCGCGCGCCGCGGCTGCGCGCCTGGAGGGCAGCAAGGCGTTTTCAAAGTCGTTCATGGATCGGCATCGCATTCCAACCGCGGCATGGCGCCGATTCGACGACGCCGCGACCGCCCGGCGCTGGTTCGAATCGGTCGAGGCCCGATTCCCGCTCGTGGTCAAGGCCGATGGACTCGCCGCGGGAAAAGGAGTCGTGATCGCCGACGACCGAGCGACCGCGATCGCGGCCGCGGACGAAATGCTCTCGGGTCGCGCTTTCGGCTCGGCCGGTATTCCGATCATCGTCGAGGAGTGCCTCGTCGGTCGCGAAGCGTCGTTCTTCGCGATCTGTGACGGGGAGCGCGCGCTACCGTTGGCGACCTGTGAAGATTTCAAGCGGATCGGTGATGGCGATCGCGGACCCAACACCGGCGGCATGGGCAGTCGATCGCCGGCGCCGCACCTCGATGACGCGCTGAGCGCCACTGTCTTGCGGACCGTCGTTCAGCCCACGCTCGCCGGACTCGCGGCCGACGGACAGCCGTTCCGGGGAGTCCTGTATGTGGGCCTGATGTTGACGGCGGACGGTCTGCGCGTCCTCGAGTTCAACGTCCGGTTCGGCGACCCCGAGACACAGGTGCTCATACCCCGTCTGGATGGGGACTGGCTCGAGACATTCGCCGATGCCGCTGCCGGGCGTCTGTCCTCGCGACCGCTGCGCTGGCATCCGAACCATGCCGTCTGCGTCGTGCTGGCGTCGGAGGGCTATCCCGGGCCGTTCAAACGTGGCCTGCCGATCGAAGGGATCGATCAGGCCGAGTCGATGGCCGACGTGCTCGTCTTTCATTCGGGCACGCGCCGAGTCGACGGTCGCTGGTGGACCGACGGTGGGCGGGTCGTTTCGGTCACCGCGTCGGGACCCGAGATCGATGTTGCGCGTACTCGAGTCTACGCGGCGGTCGAGCGCATCCACTGGCCTGGCGCCCAATGGCGTCGAGATATCGCATCCGAGCGGAACCCGGATCCGGGAGCGGCCTGAAGGCCGCTCCCGTCCCGGAACTCGGCGGCCGCGCTGCTACTTGATCAGGTCCTTCAGGGACTTGGCGACCGTGAATTTGACCACGGTTTTTGCCGCGATCTCCACAGGATCACCCGTGATGGGGTTCCTGCCGGTTCGCGCCTTGCGGTGTTGAACGCGAAACTTGCCGAGGCCCTTGAAGGGCACCTCACCCCCAGCGCGCATCGCCTTCTCCACTACAGTCGTCAGCGCGTCCAGAAAGCGCTTCGCGTCGTTTTTCTCCACACTCGCCTCTGCAGCGAGCGCGTCGATCAGCTCGGTCCGATTCATGCGTGGTCCTCCCTGGGTTGGTGCCGGACTGGACTTCTTATCATCAAAACGCCCAGGAAATCAACGACCCTCGGTCGGGAGCCGGTCGGCCAGCCGGTGAAGGACCCGGTCGGCGACCTCTTCGGGCGACCCACGGTCCGCCCCAATTCGGTAGTCGGCGAGGGCATAAATCGCCCTTCGCTTTTCGAAAAAAGCCCGAAAACCAACTCCGCGTGCCGCCTGCCAGCGCGGACGTCCCGCTCCGGTACCGACCCGCGTCGCACAGGCCGCCAGCGACGAATCGAGCCAAACGCTCACGCCGTGGGCGCGGATCCAGCGTCGATGATCCGCGCACGCGAACACGCCGCCACCCGTCGCGATCACCCGCCCCTCCTGGTGCGCAAGCGCGATCAGCACTTCCCACTCCGCCCGGCGAAACGACCCCTCGCCTCGCTCCCGGAAGATCTGCTCGATGGAGCACCCTTCCTGGACTTCGACGCTGGAATCCGTATCGATCGCTTCCCACCCGAGGCGTTGGGCCAGAGCGATCGCCACTGACGATTTTCCCGCGCCCATGAAACCGACGAGGAAAATTCGTGCCGGACGGTCGGTCACCCCTACGGCTCCCCGCTCAAGCTCCAGATCATGCTGCCGAAGATCGCCGACGCCTCCGTCACTGCGAGCGCGATCCCGGCCGTCAATCCCACCACGATCATGCGCGTCACAAGCCGACCTCGCGCCGCCAACCGCGCTCCCCCGCCGCGACCGCAATTTCGAGACGGTTTGACGGGGGTGTCACCGGACAAGCGAATCGGCTGGCGTCACCATAGGCGCAGGATGGGTTGTAGGCTCGATTGAAGTCTAGCACGACCGGCCCCCCGGGGCGACCGACCAGATCGATGTAGCGCCCCGCAGGATAGGTCTCAGCCCCTGCCGTCGCATCGAGAAACGGCACGAACAGGTCGCCCGGCGTTGCGGATCCGGACCGATCGAGCAGCCGATAGACCTGCAGAGTCTGCCGACCTCCGCCGAGGTCAAAGCTCAGCCATCCGACCTTCGCGCACGGTCTCGTTTGCCCGGCCGTCGTGGGGATCTCGAACTGCTCGGGGTCGGGATAGGCCGCGATGCGACCGACGAAGTAGTAGCCCGACGCCGGCGGAAAATAGTCGAGCCCGCCGAACGCCGCG
>JANNRU010000246.1:0-9570 GCA_031401755.1 Acidobacteriota bacterium
GGTCCTCGATCCCGCTGGTGCTGGCGCTCGAGGACTCGGCACGAGCGGCGGGCCTGCGCGTGAGCCACGACGTTTTTCCCTACACACGCGCGGCGACAATGATGTCGGCGATCTTCCCGCCGTGGGCCCTGGAAGGCGGGACGTCGGGACTGCTCACACGACTGCGAGATCCCGCGACGCGCAAGCGAATCCGCGCCGATGTCGAGAACCACGTGCCGGAATGGCCTCCGTGGGAGCCGGGAGGGTGGCCGCACAACCTCGTCGAGGCCGTCGGCTGGGACGGGATACGCATCGCCAGCGTACGGCCGGGCGGAGCCGAGGCGATCGTCGGTCGAAGCGTAGCCGATCTGGCGAACGAGGCGCGCCGCGACCCGTTCGACCTCGTGGCGGATCTGATGCTTTCCGAAAATGGCCAGATCGGCCAACAGGTCGACGAAATCTCCGGCCGGGAGGATCAGATCGAGGAATTGCTCACGATCCTCGCCCACCCAAGTTCGGCGGTGATCTCGGATGCCGAGGACTACGGCCGCGGATCGCCCCATCCCGCGCATGCCGGAGCCTTTGCCCGAGCCTTGCGCTGGTCGCGCGAGCAGCCGACGGTGAGGCTCGCATCTACGGTGCGCAAGATGACCGCTTGGCCGGCGGAGATCGTCGGACTCTTCGATCGCGGGACGCTTCGCGTCGGCGCGCCCGCGGATGTCGTGGTTTTCGATCCTGCTCAAGTCGCCGATCGCGCGACCTGGAACTCGCCGAGAATCCGGGCTCAGGGAGTGCACTGGGTGCTTCTGAACGGCCGCGTCGCGCTGGAGAACGGAGAGCTTTCAGCAGAGTTGACGGGCCAAGTGTTGCGCCGCCGAACGGAACGTTGAGCGGCCCCGCGCCCGAGCGCGGGGCCCTCAAGTAGTAGATCGAGTCCTACTCGCGACCGATCGGCGTCGGCTGCGGCCGGATCCCCGGGCTCGGAATCAACTGCGTTCGATCATACAGACCGCTGGTCGGCGGAAGGTTGACCTCATAGATCACGTCGCGACCCGTCGGCCCGCTCACCGCGGCCCGGTTATCGCCGCGATCGGCGAACGCCCCACCGACCGCGGGCCCCCTGGCCGAAATAGCGTTGCCGAGACCGGCAAAGGGCGTACCAATCATCTCAGGCCGCCCGTAGGCCGGTTGGTTCCGGTCCTGCGTGCGCCCCCCGAAGTGCATGCGAACAACGCGATACGACGACACCGCGAGCCCGTCGCGGGTCGCAGGCTCGAAACGCCACTTGGAGAGCGCTTCGGTCGCCGCCGCCTCGAATCCGAGCTTCGGACGATTACTGTCGAGCACGACGACATCGTCGATCGCCCCGTCAGCACCGATCACCGCCGCAAGAACGACAGTTCCGCTCATCCCCGCGTGAAACGCGGCGGGTGGAAACTCCGGCGCGACGTGCGATCTTGCGATCAATCGCGCCCCCACGACGCCGTCGATGCCGGGATCGAAGATCGGGGTCGTATTCGAACCCAACGTTGACGCCAGCGCGGCGCTGGCCGGGACTAGGAACAGCGCGAGCGAGAGCAATCCGGATCTACGCATGCGGTTTCCTCCTGGGAAAGTACACCCATCGTTTACCGCGTCTTGCGGACAGCGTCAAGTCGACCGCGATTCGGAGCGCGGCTTCTGCACCGCGCTCGCTTCTCTCGAGGGTTGAAGCACCGGCCGGCCCAGACGCGTTTTCAGCGCGACGCCAGCGCCCGCTCCGCTCGGGTCAGTCCCTCTCGCGCCCGCGCCAGCGACGGATCGACCGCCAGAGCTCGTCGAAACGCCTCCACGGCCTCCCCCGTACGTCCCGCCGCCAGGTGGGCTTCCCCGAGAGCCGTCCAGCCCCCGGCGTGTCCGGGGTCCCGAGCCACCGATGCGGCGAAGGCCTCCGCGGCACCGTCGACGTCGCCGCCACGACGGCGGACGATTCCCAGCGCGTGCCAGACGGCCCCAGAAGCGGGGTCGATCGCAAGTCCGCGCTCGAATGCCGCTCGGGACTCGACGTAGCGCTCCTGTCGCGCGAGGACCTTTCCCAGTTCAACCCAGATCTTGGCGATCTCGGGACTCGCCGCGATGGCCTTGCCGAATTCGGTCTCCGCCCGAGCCAGCATCGGGTCGTCGACGCGACCCGCGCTCGCCTCCGCAGCGTAGAGGACCCCGAGATTGAATCGCGACGTCGCTTGGGATTCCACACGAATCGGCAGACCAATCGCCCGGGCCCACCCGACCCGCGTCGTGCCTTCTGCACCGCGGATCGGCAACGCCACCCAGGCCACCGAGGCCACGAGCACGACGGCGACGATTCCCGCGCGCCGCGGCGCGCGCCGAAACCCGCGGAACTCCCGGACGAGAACGACGGCACCCAGGCCGGCGAGCGGAAAGATCGCCGGCATCATCGCCATGCGAAAGCGGGAGAGCACGAAGAACGCGATCACCGAGACCGTGTAGGTCGCGACGAACAGCAGACACAGCATCGGGAAGCCCCGCCGCCGGATCGCCGCCGCCATGCCGAGCAACGCGAGTGCGCCGACGACGCCGAATCCGGGTAGCGGCAATCGAAGCACCGGAAGATCCTCGCGCAACAGATCGACGTCCACGGTGTCGGGAATTTCGTAGGCTCCCCAGAACGCGTGCAGTTTCCGCCCCGTCAGGCGCAGCCAGGCGACCGGCTCGGACCGGATCCACGAGACTCCCTCGCGCAGCCAGAATTCGGAAACCGCCGCCGGACCGAGCGACCGCCCGCTTCGACGTTCGGCCTCCCGGTCGAAGTCGGCCTCCTCGTGCACCGGATCGGGATCCACAAACGGCAGCACCGAATACTCGCCGTCGCGATTGGCCGGGTTGTTCCCGATGTAGAAGTTCTGGCCGGCGTTGGCCGTGGTCAGAAACCATTCGCCGGTGACGCTCCGATTTCGAATCGCGACCGGGATCACCACGCCGGCGATCCCGCATGCCAGCGCCAGCGCCGCGCGGCGGCGAGAGCGTCCAGCACTGGGCCCCGCGTGAGGCCACCGGAATAGGATCCCCAGCACGAGCAAGGGTCCGACCAAGAGCAGATTGCCTCGTGCGAGGACGGCCAGCCCGAAGAGGAATCCCGCCGCACCCCAACCCCAGGTCCGTTGCCGCTGCTCGGCCCACGCACTGGCCGCCAGCGAGCCCGCGACCGCGAAGGTCGCAAGCCACGTTTTTTCGAGCAACCCCTCGTAAACGAGCGAAGGTAGGTAGCCCGCCGCAAACAGGCCCGCGAACCGGGCCTCGGTCTCCCCGATCCCACGGCACGTCGCGAAATAGACTAGCGGAGCCACGCAAGCTCCGCAGACCAGTTGGACGAGAAGCGCCGTACGCGGGCTCTGACCGCCGACCGCGTAGATCACGGCGAGGAAATACGCATAGAGCGGGTCTTGGAAAAACGGCCGATCCCCGATCCACGCCCCGGCTGCGATCCTCCGTGCCCAGGCATCGTAGTACTGCGGGTCGAGCAGCAGGCGCTCGCCGAAGGGGGAGCGATCCAGGGTCGCCCAATGCGCGATGCGCGGCAGCAGTGCCGCGACGAACAGTCCCGCGCCCCATCGCCGTTCGCTCGAATTCATCGTCATCGATCCACGCCGCAGGCCGGTGCGGGCTTCGCTATCCTACCCCGGTTTCGATTCGCTTAGCCGATATTAGGCGGGCCAGGGGCGCGTGGGCAACATCCGCAATGAACTTCGCGCGACGCTGGAACTCGGAGTTCCGGTCGTGCTCGCCGAACTGGGCTGGATGGCGATGAGCGCAGTCGACACGCTGATGGTCGCTCCGCTGGGTGCCGACGCTTTGGGCGGGGTCAGCATTGGCCGCGCGATCTTCCTCGGTGCCGCCGTCCTGGGTATGGGACTGCTGTTCGGTCTGGACACCGTCGTCTCGTTCGCATGGGGCCGCGGTCGAGTAGCGGAGTCTCGCGGATGGCTCGTGCAGGGGGTTCACATCGCTTGGATGGCGGGCCTCACCCTAGCCGCCGGGCTGTGGTTCGTCGCACCGTTCGCCGATCGACTCGGACTCGACCCGGGGGTCGCAAGCCAGGGAGTCGCCTATCTTCGGGCACTCGCGCTGAGTCTGCCGCCGCTGCTGCTCTACACGGCATTTCGGCGCTACCTGCAAAGCATCGGGCTCGTCCGCCCCGTCGTCTTCGCGATGATATCGGCGAACGCAATCAATGTGATCGCCAATTGGGTCTTGATCTTCGGCCATCTCGGAGCACCCGCCCTGGGAACCGCCGGTGCGGGTTGGGCGACGTTCGCATCGAGTTGCTACATGGCCCTGGTGCTCCTGATCGCGATCGTGCTGGCCGAACGCGAGCGCGGTCTTTCGGGAGTAGCCCTGGGCTGGCGGCCGGACTGGATCGCGCTCCGGCGGCTGATCGGCCTCGGACTCCCGGCCTCGTTACAACTGCTCGCCGAAGTCGGTGTCTTTGCGGTGGCCACGGCGCTCGCCGGTCGGCTCGGCGCAATCGCGATCGCCGCGCACCAGATCGCGCTGACCGCTGCGAGTCTCACGTTCATGGTCCCGTTCGGACTCTCCTCGGCTGCCGCGGTTCGCGTCGGCCAAAGCCTCGGACGCGGCGACCCGAGCGGTGCGGCGCGGGCCGGTACCGTTGCGCTCGGAATCGGGGCCGGCTTCATGGCACTCGCCAGCATCGGCTTTTGGAGCTTCCCGGACTCGATCGTCGGTGGATTCACCGCGAATATCGAGATCATCCGCATCGGCGTTCCACTGCTCGGGATCGCCGCGTGGTTCCAACTGTTCGACGGACTGCAAGTCGTGGCGACCGGTGCGCTTCGAGGAGCGGGAAGCACGATGACCCCGTTCGTTTGCACTCTAGTGGCCCACTGGGCACTGGGGTTGCCGCTCGGTTATTGGCTCGCGTTCGTCGGCGGCCAGGGCGTGGTCGGGCTCTGGGTCGGATTGGCTTTCGGGCTCGGCGCGGTGGGAGCCTTGCTCACCGTGGCCTGGTTCCTCGTCGCCCGCGGGCTACAAGAACGGCCGGTGCGGGACGAGGCTCTCGTGGATCGTGCGTGATCGTTCGTTCGACGCTCGTCGTCAGGGCGAGCTCGGATCGTCCAGCGCCGCCAGCGCCGCCCGTGCCGCGCGCCCCTGGGTGACGGGGCGACCGCTCGCGGCAAGCGCCCCGTCGAGCGCGGCGAAGAGTCGCGCAATTTCGTCGCGGCCAATGTTGCCCATGTGTCCGACCCTGAAAGCACGTCCGGCAAGCGGTCCGATCGCGCCCGCGACGAATACGTGCCGCCGCGCCAGATCCTCGCGGAAGGCGCGATCGTCGACGCCGTCCGGATGGCACGCTACCGTCATCGTGTCGGCGCGCGAGAACGGGTCGCCGAAAATCTCGATCCCACACTCGACGAACCCAGAGCGCACGGCTCGTCCGAGCCGAACGTGCCGCGAGCAGCGGGCCTCCAGGCCTTCTTCGAGTACGAGGTGCAACGCTGCGTCGAGAGCGACGATCTCATTGACGGGCGGTGTCGAGAAGTATCGCGAGGGATCCTGCATCACGGGCAACCATCGCAGTAAATCGGCGTAGTAGAGAGGGACTGCAGTTCTCGATCGCCGGCGCTCCATCGCGCGCTCGGAGGCGAGAAGGATCGCGACGCCAGGAGGCGCGCCCAGCGCCTTTTGGGCCCCGGTGATCAAGAGATCGACGCCCCATTCGTCGAACCGTTCGTCGATCCCACCGGTCGCACAAACCCCGTCGAGTAAAATCGTCTCGTCGCCGGACGCGAGCAGCGCGCAGTAGTCCGCCACCGGCGCCACGGTACCGGTCGAGGTGTCGACGTGGGTCATCGCTACCGCATCGAAACGGCCCTGCTCCAGGCACCGGCGAAGCCGTTCCGGCGCGACCGCTCGTCCCCACTCGGCGGTCAGTACTTCGGCGCGGATGCCGAACGCTGACGCGATCTCGGTCCACCGATCCCCGAAAAATCCTTGCGAGATCACGAGTAACCGCTGGCCCGGTGCCAAGAGATTCGCAAGAGCCATCTCCATCGCCAAGGTGCCACTGCCGGCGACCACGAACGGTTGCGCCGAAGCGGTGCGGACGATTCGGCGGAGGCTATCCAGCGTGGAACGGAAGCGCGTCGTGAACGTCGGATCCTGGTGCGACGTCGTCGGGATCGCCAGTGCTTCCAGAATCCGAGGGTGGACCGGGGTCGGCCCCGGGATCAGCGTCAACATCGATTCGGTCATGCTAACTCCTCCGCTTGACGCAACGACTTCGTCCGCCGCCATGGTGCAGTCTAGCGGGCGACCGCACCGGCCGTTACGATTGCGACATGTCTATTCTTAGCCGAGTCGCCTGGATCCTCCTCCTCGCAACGTTCGTCGCCTCACCGATCGCTGGCGCGGAGGTCGTCGCCGACCAAAGACAGCCTTGGGCCGACTGGCGCTCGTTGCGACTCGTCGCTCGCGCGGGCCCTTTTTTCAGCGGCAACGTGGAGTTGGGGCGGACCTCGTCGAGCGCGGGCGAGCGGCTGGAATCACGCAGCGTCGCGCGATTCCTTGGAATGACGATCTCGCGGTCGCGTAGCGAATCGAAATCCATCGAAGGCCGACTGGTCGAGCACCTCACGATCTCCAAGCACCGAGGGCGGCGCTACCGCTTCAAGCCGTCGGGTTACGTCGTTGAAACCTTTCGTGCCGAGCGCGGGCCGGACTCTGCGCCGGCCACGTGGCAGATCACCGGCGAGCGTCGATTCGAGGGTTTGGCCAAGGACTCGGAGAGTTGTCCGTCGCCCCTGGTCGACTACTACTCGATGCTGCTCTACCTCCGTCAACTTCCCCTACTAGAGTCAGGACAAGAAGCCCGCGTCTGCGTGGCGACCGCTCATGGCCCGGTGGCCTTCCTGGTCTCGGTCGGAGACACGCGAAACGGCAAGCGTAAGTTGAGAGATCGCGCGGGCGGCCCGTCGCGAGAGATCGTCCTGCGCGAGATTCGCCTGCGGATCCGTCCCGCCGATCCCACACTCATCGACGAAGGCTTCTTGAACATGGAAGGAGAGACGGAAGTTTGGGTCGAAGCGGCCACCAAGACACCGCTCGAGATCTCGGGCGAGATTCCGCGAGTTCCCGGTAGGGTTCGGCTCGAGTTGACCGAGATTCGGTGACGCGGCGAGGTGCTCAGCCGCTCCCGAGCGCAGCGAGCAGCGACGAGGTCAGAACCTCCGGATCGTGCTCCCGAAGCTCGTAACGTGCGCGGAGGACGGGTTTGTCGATTCGCAGCAATGCGCCCAAATCGATCGGAGTCGCGACGAGCACCAGATCGCAGGGCACGGCCCGGATCGTCGCTTGGAGCTCGGCCATCTGCGCCGCTCCGTAGCCCATGGCGGGTAACACGTCGGTCAGCTGGGAGAAGCGCTGAAAGACCTCGCGAATCGACCCAACGGCGAACGGGCGCGGATCGACGATCTCCGCAGCGCCTAACTTTGTCGCCGCGATCCGGCCGGCGCCGTAAGCCATCTCCCCATGGGTCAGTGTCGGCCCGTCCTCGACGACGAGCACCCGTTTTCCGTGAATCGCCTCGCCACCGTCAACTTCGATCGGCGAGTCGGCGCGCAGGATCCTCGCTTGTGGATTGACTCGCCGCACCGTCTCCTCGAGCCGTTCCACCTCCAGCATCTCCGCCGTGTCGACCTTATTGATTAGTACCAGGCCGGCCATGCGGAGGTTGGACTCTCCGGGGTAATACGAAGTCTCATGGCCGGCGCGATGCGGATCGGCTACCACGATGTGCAGGGTTGGCCGGTAGAACGGCAGGTCGTTGTTGCCGCCGTCCCACAGGATCACGTCGGCCTCTTCCTCGGCCCGTCGCAGGATCTGCTCGTAATCGACGCCTGCGAAGACCAGGTTCCCCAACTCGAGATGCGGCTCGTACTCTTCACGCTCCTCGATCGTGCAGTCGGCCCGATCTAGATCGCCGCGGACGGCAAAGCGTTGACAGATTTGACGCGTCAAGTCGCCATAGGGCATCGGGTGTCGAACAACCGCCACACGACAGCCACGCTCGCGCAGCAGCGCGCTGATCCGTCGAGACGTCTGACTCTTGCCACATCCTGTCCGCACCGCACAAACCGCGATGACCGGAAGTCGGCTGGACAACATCGTCCGATCGGCGCCGAGAATCACGAAGCTCGCCCCGGCTGCCTGCACACGTGACGCCAGATGCATCACTTGCAGATGGGGCAGATCAGAGTAGGCCAGGGCGACCTGCGTCGCTCCATACTCGGCGATCAGCGCCTCGAGCCGCTCCTCGAGGTAGATCGGAATTCCATTCGGATAGTTCGGGCCCGCGAGCTGTGCCGGGTAGACTCGCCCGGCGATCTCCGGGATTTGTGCCGCGGTGAAACAGACGACGCGATGGCCGGCACAGTTCTTCCAATAGACGTTGAAATCGTGAAAGTCGCGTCCTGCCGCCCCGAGGATGATCACGCGCTCCGACGTCGCACAGGACAAGGTTTCCTCCCTCCCGCGGTTCTCCGACCGCCGCCCGGCCTTGACGTTACTCCCTCGAAGGGCTCCGTTCAAACCGATTGCCCGCGACGCCGGCGATGAGCGCGACGAAAACCGTAATCGTGTGGCTCATGACATCTTTTTCGATTGACACGCTCGCTGCTGTCGACGTAGATTGCGCACCGCCCCGGGCCGCATCGGAACTCCGCGACCGCCCGAGGACTCGCAACGATGACCCTGCCCCAACGGTCCAAACGCGTAATGATCATCGGTGACCCATCAGCGGCCATCGATTCTCTGACTAGCGCGATCGAAGCACATGATCCACTCACCGAAATTGTTCAGGCGCCCGATGCGTTCGTTGCCTGCATCGAGTGTGGCCGACACACTTTGGATCTCGTGTTTGTTGACGTCGATCGGATCGGAGCGTATGCCGGACGGTTGATCTTGGCGGTGCGCGAGGGCGTCGCCGGTGCTCGCGTGATCGCGATCACGCGAAAGCCGTCGGTGGACCCCGCGTTGCTCGCCGCCGGGAGCGCGATGGTTCTTTGCGGGCCGCCGTCGAGAGTGGGTTGGGAAGCCGAGGTCGAGGCATTACTAGAGACCGCCGTTCGATCTGCACCGACGGCGCTTGGTCGGGTCCCTGCCGCGTCGCTTGAGACCACGCCCGCCGGATACCGTCACCTCGAGCGCGCGCTCGAGCACGCGCATCGTCGCGAGAATTTCCTCGCGACACACGACGGTACGACGGGGCTTTGCAATCGCGCCGCGTTCAACGACCGCCTCGAGCAGGAGCTATCCGGTAGCCGCCGCGACGGTCGGATCGCCGCCTTGCTCCGGCTCGACGTCGATCGTTTCAAGGCGTTCAACGAGGCACATGGTTCGCCCCGAGGCGATTCGCTGCTTCGTCACGTCGGCGAGCGGCTAGGCTCGTACGCGCGGAGCAGTGACCTGGTCGCCCGCCTGGGTGACGACGAGTTCGCCCTGTTTCTTCGCGACCTCCGACATGCCGAGGACGCCGCGGGTATCTCGGAGTCTGTGCTCCAGATGCTGGCCGAG
>JANNRU010000247.1:0-4068 GCA_031401755.1 Acidobacteriota bacterium
AGGATGCTTTTGGTTCGGAGCTGTTGGCGGTGGTGCCGAACGTCACGATCGCAGCAATGGCGATGATCGCGGCATTGGAGCCAAGGCTTGTTCGAGTCAAGGGCACGGGCAATTGGAAGGGCAGGGCCAGGCTGATATTCAAGAAGAGATATGGCGTTGGTGAAGCGCGTCGTTGTGACGGGCAACTTGCTGGTGCGAGAAGTCCGCAAACTGAATAGGTGAGGTGATAGTTCGTCCAATTTCGCAGAGCTTGTGAAAAGTTTCACATCCCTCTTGCGGGCTGCCATGGATGTGGCTAGCCTACGTCCGCGTATAGAAAGAATAGTTGATCTAACCTATGAAATATTATCTCCCGATGGTTGCGGTGGCTGTTGGTTCGATGCAGTTCGCTGGCGCTGGTGACATCACTGGCAAAGTTTCCCTGAAGGGCACTTCGAAACCGGAAGTGGCCATTGATTTGGGTGCCTCATGCGGTCCGCTCAATCCGAACAATGGTCGAGGCCCTCGCTCAGGTAGGCTTCGGCGAAGACCCGGCGACTGAAACCCAGAACCATCGTGAACAAATGCACGCGGACGCGTTGCTCGCCGAGGTAGATCCCAGTCGAGCCCCAGTCGACCTGGGCTTGCTCGCCGGGACCGGTCTCGAAACGCACGGTCGGTAGATCCGGCCCCCGCCAGTCCGCGCGCCACGGCGCGATGTACTTCACCACCGCGGAGTACGATCCGCCGTAGCCCTTCGTGCCGAGCTCGCGCCGTAACACGACGGCATTGAAGCCGACCTCGCGAGCGCGAGCCTCCAGAAAAGTGCGCCACTCGTCCAGGAGCCGCCCTCGGGCCCCGCGCTTTCCCGGTGCCCACGACCGTGTCAGCCACTTCCGCACAGTCTTGACGTCCAGACCCAGCTGGCGGGCGATCGACTTCTTCGACGCGCCCTGCTCGGCCAGGGTCCGCACTGCACCGTAACCGTTCTGCGTGATCACCTCGTCCTCCGCGGCGCCCGTCGGCACCGCGTCCAGAGTGGGCGATCGTTGCTGCTCCGTCATGGTCCCCTCCTAGGATTCGGAGGGGGGGAAAATTAGCGTCCTGCACGGGGGGAAATTAGGCGTATCGGTGACACAGCACCGCCCCCCCAATGCATTTTCCCAGTTCTTGGTCTCGTAGCAGGTGCGCGACCCGACTATTGGCACGCCCCGACGTTCAGCAGGAGGTTATCGACGCTCCTTGTGGTTTCATTGACGTACATCCACAACGGGCCTGAACCTGTCGGTGTTGGATCGGTTGCGACGAGGTCAACGGTTGTGCCACCGGCCAGATTGTGAAACCGTACGAGGCTTCCCGTCACGACAAGCTCATACCGGCCCGCGCTGAGGCCGAGACCAGGGAGGGACGCCAGAACGCCGTTCGGACCGTACAACTCGATCCGCGGGATCTGGCTCTCGCTGAACATGTGGAAGGAACCGAATCCGATGGCGAACTGGTCGTTCCCTGCAGGAATTCCGCCGTTGAGATCGAACTGCACGGTGCCATCCCGAGTCTCTGTACCCGGCGCAATCAGCTTCGCATAGGCCGAATTGCCGCCGGGAGCAGGGCAGTTATTCGGGCCGGCGGACGAGTTCTGGAGTTGGAGCGCATTGTTGACGATGGTCACGTTTCCGCAGACTTGCCAGGCAGGTCCCACGCTCGTGCGGTCGAAGTCGTCGGCGTACGCCGACGTGCAGGAGGTGCAGATTCCGGTCGGGCTCGTCGACAAAGCGTACGGTGCAGAGACGATCCGGGTCCGCGGCGCCAGAACCTCCCCGGCGACCTCGACCTCAAGATACACTTCGACACAGCTTTGAAAGACCTGTGGCAGCGAGGTGAAATGCCCAGGACTCGAACCGTCGCTCGTGTCGCCACCGCCCAGCCAAGAATTGAACAGGCCGTTCGTCGTGGTCACCGCGCCGGAGCCGGACGCGAGGTGGCTGTCGACGAAGAGCTCATTGCCACCCGTGAGGGCGTCGTAGAAGCGAAAGACCATGTCGTAGTTTCCTGTCAGGGGCGAACTACTCGAATCTCGAAGGACACCCTGGTAGTTGACGATGCCTGGCGGACCGGCTGCCCACGCCGGCAACGCGCTGAAGGCGAGCAGTGCAGCAACAACACGAGCGGTCACAAGAGTGTTCATCAGGATTCTCCGGGCTCGGTTACGGACAGCTCGTCCCGAGGCGTTCTGACCCATCGCTTCGAAATCCCTTGGTGCCTTCTTCTCCGATCGTGTTTTCCACGGTGATGAGATAGAAATGTCCATCGCCAGCGGTAGGTACGGATGGGTCCGTGGACGTGTCGGTCGTGAGGGCTTGCTGAAAGCAAGTCCCATACGCGAGGGTCGGAAGTTGGCTGAGCAGGTCCCGGTAGACGTTGTAGGAACCAACGCAACTCGCGGGATTCCAGCCGAATGTCTCCTTGTCGCTGAACAATAGGTCCGTTACTTCTTCGGGCGGCGCGAAGGCCGATAAAAGCCCGCTTGTCATCTGGAAAGAGGCCCCAGTCATGATCACGGCAGCCACCGCGTCACCGATCGCATCCGAAGTGATCCGGAAGTGTACGGAGCTCAGGATGATGCCGTTCGCAGGATGACCGCCGCAATTGAGAGCTTGCTCCGAGAGCCTGAAGCTGGGGCTCTGCTGTGCGACCGCGTTCGACAGAGCGAAAACGAGCACGACCAAGACTGGGACGTGGCTGCCCTTCATGAGGCCTCCGCGAATGTGGCGTTCATCAGAAGTCTCAGGGGCGACGCTACACCGATTTCGTTCCAAGAGTGCCATAA
This sequence comes from Acidobacteriota bacterium, assembly GCA_031401755.1. Classification (GTDB taxonomy): domain Bacteria; phylum Acidobacteriota; class Polarisedimenticolia; order Polarisedimenticolales; family Polarisedimenticolaceae; genus JANNRU01. The sequence continues at coordinate 2,807 of JANNRU010000247.1, forward strand.
ACTACCTGTCGCGTCGAACCCGATTCCGCTCAACGCCGGTAGGGTCGGGGACTGGCGCGGGGCCCCGTAGATGCGGCCTATCTGGCCTCCCTGTTTCCTTTGGGAGTGCCTCACTAGCCACATCGTGGGCCCGTTTCCAGCCCCCGCCACGTCGCACGCAGCATGCGGATTTCCCGCACTACGGTCATCGAGCTGCGTCGAGTCGCCTGAGCGATTGTGCGGGGTCGTCTCGATGGAAGCGTGGACTCGTGTGCGCGAGCACGGAATTCTCGTCGCCTCGAACACGATTCCGCGCGACGCGCTACTCAATTTCGACCGCGAGGAGACTCAATTCAGCGTGGTCACCGCCTCAAAACCTCCGATTTAACTCGGTGGCGCAGCAACGTAGTACCGACCCGACCCCACTCGCCAGCCAACCGCACAGCCCCGCTTGCATCAGCGCCGAACTACCGGCGAGCGATCAGGCTGGCGCTCCCGGGCGCCCCCCCCTGGTCAGGCCGGACGCTTACCGGCTCAAGCCGGGGTTTCCGAAGGCCGAAGGAGCAGTTCTGCGACGAGGCGACCTCGCGTCGCGTGGGCGAGCGCTGGCGAGAGTACTTCCCGTCGGTCGATGTGGAGATCGGCGAATCGGGGCGCGGTCACCTGGATTGAGATCGCCTGCGGAGCGGGGTGGAAATCCGTCAATGACTACGGCAGGACTGCGTCCCGGCCCGGTTCTGCACCGGTGGACGATTGCCAACTCCCGACCGGGCAATCCGGGCGCAGAAGGTAGAAGTAGCCTTGCCCCGTCGGCGGCACCGTCGCGTCGGTCAATCGGTCTGCTCGGGACATCGTGCCGCCTTGATCCGTCGCGTACGTCCCCACGTTGGCCAGATTCCCGCGCACCCAGACCACCGACGCTGCGGGTGACCAGGAGAACTCGGTCGCGGTCGTCGCGCTGACCAGGCGCCCGAATACTGCGGGGCCTTGGTCGGGATTGGCAAACTCCACACAATTGTCACAGGCGTCGCCGACCGCGTCGGCGTCGTCGTCTGCTTGACCCGAGTTCGACACGGTCGGGCAGTTGTCGATCCCGTCCACCGTGCCGTCGAGATCCTGATCGACCGCGTCGACGGGATCAATCTCGTAGATCGTCCCGCTCGTCGCGGTTTCACGGATGATCAACTCGGCTTTCCCGTCACCGTCGTGGTCGCCGGCGCCGAGTTTGAAACTGTTGCTGTAGAGCGTGGTCCCGTGCCAGATCTCCTGCCAAGTATTGTCCG
>JANNRU010000248.1:0-9208 GCA_031401755.1 Acidobacteriota bacterium
GCTGACTGGCGCTCTTCTCGCGGGAAGATCCGGCCGGCGATCTGTCGGGTCGTGAGCCCGGCGGACTTGCTCAATGTGTAGATCAACACGTCCCGCCGGGATTCTCGGCGCCCGGGGCGCTCAGTCGGCATGCCTGCTAGGAGCCGAGCATTGCGTTGCGCCAAGGCGCAGAGCCGCTTGGCCTCCCGGAACTGCTCCTCTAGCGGCAGTGCGAGGTCTACCGAAACAAACGCCCACCGGTTCTTAGATGGAACGCGGTCTGGGTGGCGAGGCCCAACAAGCGGAATCCAGAGGTCTGGCTCCAGTTGCGTCAGAACCTGGATTGGATTGGTGCCCCGCCGACCGCTCTCAACCCAGACTTTCTGTGCCGCTGCCATGTGTTCCCACGGAACGGTGTGATGAGTCTCGAACCGCAGGTAGCCCGTCCCGTCGAGTTCGGCGCGGGGCATGCCGGCAGAACCGTAGTTCCAGATCGGCAGGAGCTTTCGGATGTCGAACATCCGTGGCTTGCGGACGTGTGAGGCCGCACGGCGGTAACACCATTCTCGAACGGCGTCGTAGGGATCGCTCTCGCCGCGCAGGTGAAGTTGAACTTCAACGGACGATCCGGCTGGTACAAACGAAAGCCATCCGTTGTCGGACACTAGATGCGCCTTCCCGACACCGGAGCGATGTGGAAGGAAGAGTGGAGAGTCTTGTGGGTTCGTTCTCTGAGTCTCGACCGTGCGCTCGTCATCGAAAAACTCGGGTCGTGGAAGAAACACCGTCACCTTCTTGCGTCGTTCCATAGACACAACTGACCTCCATGAACACAATGGAACAAGCGAGCTTACAAGTTGGTGCGCGGGCCTGTCGAGTCCCGTCGGTGCAACGTATGATGTGATGTGTAATGGCGAACACGACGACGAGTCGGTCGTTCGCGAGTCGGAGTCGCTGATGCCGACACGTCCCCCAAGACCGTGCCGCTACGCCGGCTGCCCGAGGCTGAGCCCGACGGGCGCATGCCCCGAGCACACGTCGGCGCGCACACGATGGAACGCTGGCACACCTCGCGGCGATTACGGGCGTCGATGGCAGCGACTGCGTGCGCAAGTGCTCGATGCGCAGCCCGACTGTCAGTCACCCGGTTGCTTCCGTCCCGCAGTCGATGTTGATCACATCGTCCCGCGTTGCGATGGCGGAAGCGACGACGTCGCCAACTTGCAGTCGTTGTGCAAGAGCTGTCACTCACGCAAGACACGACTCGCACTGCAACGCAAGGTGTGGTGATGCGTGACGCGATGACGAGTGCAAACAAGTCGTGTTACGCAGCGATGATTGCGTGCAATGCAATGCGATGGGGGGGCCGGTCAGAAGTCTGTATGTCTCGCATGCAGATCGCGCGATGGTAACGCTCGTATCTCCGCAGGTTTTCGCAGGGGGGGGTATCGACCCGGCGGCGCGAGTTCCGGGGACTTTCTGAGGCCGAGGCCGATTCCAGGGGCCGCGAACCGGCCCCAAAGAAGGGGTTACCGTGATGGAAGTAATCGAGATTCAGACGGCAGAGTTGGCGCGGATGGCCGCCCCATACAACCCTCGAACGATCGCCGACCACGACCTGGAGGCACTGGGCCGTTCGCTTCGGTTCTTCACATGCGTCGAACCCGTGATCGTCAACAAGCGTTCAGGCCACATCGTTGGTGGTCATCAGCGGGTCAAGGCGGCTCAGGCAGAGATGATCGAGAGCTTACCCGTCGTCTACGTCGATCTCGACGATCCAGCCGAGCGGCAACTCAATTTGGCGCTGAACAGAATCTCGGGCGAGTTCGACTTGGAGAAGCTGGCTGCGGTCTTGTCCGACTTGCAAACCGCGGGTGCCGACCTCGGCTTGACCGGTTTCAGCGACGACGAAATCGCCAATCTGGTCGCCGGCTTCGATGAGCCCACCAATGGCCTCACCGATCCCGACCTCATCCCCGAGCCCCCCGACGACCCCGCGACGCAGCCCGGCGACCTGATCACGCTCGGTCACGACCGTCTGCTCTGTGGCGACAGCGCGAATCCCGACGACGTCGCGCGCTTGCTCGACGGCCAGCGCATCCAGTTGGTCAACACCGACCCGCCGTACAACGTGCGCGTCGAGCCGAGGTCCAACAACGCGATTGCGGCGAGTCTCGCCGCCGGAGGGCCGGTTACGGGGAAGGGTGGGGTGTCCAAGGATCAAATGGATCGCGTGCGTGGCAAGCGCGGCACGACGCATCACCAACAACTCGACCTCGCGCGTCACCCCGACAAGGCCAAGCCCACGGGGAAGATGCGGGCCAAGGATCGGCCGCTGGAGAATGACTTCATCTCGGCCGAAGCGTTCGAGCAGCTGCTCCAGGCATGGTTCAAGAACCTCGCCGATGCGCTCGAACCTGGCCGCAGCTTCTACATCTGGGGCGGCTACTCGAACCTGCGGAACTACCCCGCGGCGATCGAGGACGCCGGCCTGTACTTCTCGCAGTCGATCATATGGAACAAGCAGTGGCCTGTGTTAACGCGCAAGGACTACATGGGCGCTCACGAGTGGTGCTATTACGGCTGGAAAGAAGGCGCAGCACACGAGTTCTTCGGCCCCAACAACGTCACCGACTTGTGGGCGGTGAAGAAGGTCACGCCGCAGTCGATGATCCACCTCACCGAGAAACCAGTCGAACTCGCCGAACGGGCGATGACCTACTCGTCCCGCAAGGGCGAGAACGTCCTCGACCTGTTCGGTGGCAGCGGCTCGACTCTGATCGCTGCTGAGCGCATGGACCGTCGCGCGTTCTTGATGGAGTTGGACGCGGCCTACTGCGACGTGATCGTCACTCGGTGGCAGGAGTTCACGGGGAAGAAAGCCGAGGGCTGGCGTGGCAACGCGTGACCGAAGAAACGCCCCCGAGAACTCGGGGGCGAGAAAGAAGGCTGGAAACCTAGCCGCGAGCTTCGCGTGCTTCCTTGAGGATCGCGCGGAAGGCCGCGTCGTCTTCGCGGGCGAAGGCGGCTGCGACCTGCCGCACGAAGCGGCTGGCGCGTGCGGGGCCGGCGGTCTCGTGGATCGCGTTTCTCTCGGCTTCTGTGAGGCGAAATGCGAACACGACCAGGTCTTCTTTCGGTGCCTTGGGCTTGGGCACCTTGGGCTTCGACTCCGTCTTAGCACGCGGCGCCTTGGCCGTCGTTGCACCGTTCGCTGCTTTCTTCTTCGTTGCCATCGCTGTCTCCTTGGCGTGGATCACGCCTCGTCGTTGTCCGCTTCGCTGCACGGCCCTTTGCCGCGTCGCGATCGGACGATCGTCAATTGGAATTCGGACCCGTCGTCAAACGTGACGACGAGGCCGCGGTTGCGGGTGAGGATGCCGGCCTCCTCGAAGGTCTCGACACGGGAGACGCCGTCGTCGGCCCCGTGGACCACGGTGGCCAGCATCGATTCGAACTTTCGATCGGTCATGGCTGCGATCTCACGCCCGCTCGATGATGTCGGCCGCGAGCGCCTGCTCGATCGTCAAGACCAGCGTGTACGGGTTCTTGATCGTGCCGAGTTTCACGAGCGCCTCGACGCAGGGTGTCCCGTCGTAGACCGTGAAGTCGGCGGCCTCGCACTCGCCGTCGGCGAACACCACCCCGATCGGCAGCATCGGTTGGATCCGGTACCCGGGGATCGTCTGGGTGCGTGGTCTTTTCATCGTCTCACCCCTCCACGCGGCGCTCGATCGGTCCGAGCGCGTCGGCAAGCTCGCCCCACGCCTGGCGCAGCTCTTCGACGTGTTCCCAGTCGGTCGAGCCTGTACCGAATCGGGCGCGGTGGGCGGCGAGGGCTTTGGTCAGCTTCCTCATCAATTGCCGAACGTCGCTGGCCAGCTCGGCGTAGGCCTGCTCCGGCGTTCTCTCCGGCTTGTGCGTTTGTCGACGTGTCGTCATCTTCGTGGCTCCGTGCAGCGAGTGGCGCTGCTTGCAGTCACATCAGTGCGATGGAATGCGCACAAGATCAAGCGATGAAACGGCAATTGTGGCGACGTCGTGCCCTTGCAGGATCGCCGCCAACACGGAAGGCGAGTGTAAGGCGATGATCTCCCCAACTTCCGAAGTGCGTCGCTTCACGCTGCTCGAACACGAGCAGGGCGCGACCTCGGGCTGGCGCCTGGCCGTGGGTTGGTTCGAACGCGCGAGTGGCCTGCGCTGGGCGTGGTTCGTGCGGGAGGGGGAGGGAAACCATGGGTAGACGTGGACCTCCGCCCAAGCCTACGGCGCTACGCCTGCTGCAGGGCAACCCGGCCAAGCGACCGATCAACGACGCCGAGCCGAAACCGACGAAAGCGCTGCCGCGGTGTCCTGACTGGCTCCCGGCCAACGCCAAGTCCGAGTGGAAGCGCGTCGCACGCCTGCTGCGCCAGCTCGGGCTGCTGACCTGTGCGGATGCCGACGCGCTGACGGTCTACTGCCAGCTCTATTCGCGCTGGCGTGCGGCGGAGGAGTTCCTGGCCAAGCACGGCGAGGTCTACCCACTGCGAGATGACAAGGGCCAGGTCCGCTACATGCAGGCCTTCCCGCAGGTCTCGATCGCCCGCCAGCTTGCGCAGCTCGTCCGGTGCTATCAGCAGGAGTTCGGTCTGACGCCGAGTGCACGAAGCCGGGTGCGGGTCGAAGCGCCCGCGGCGCCGAGTGCGTTGGAGCGGTTCCTTGCCCAGAAGGACGCCTAGCCCCGTTGATCGCTACGCGGCCGCGGTGCTCAGCGGGCGGATCGTCGCCGGGCCCCAGGTGCGTCGAGCCTGCGAGCGGCATGTCCAGGACCGGAAGACCGCACGCGATCGCGGCCTGCGCTTTGACGCCAATGCCGCGCAGCACGCGCTGGACTTCTTCCTCTTCTTAAGGCACTCGAAGGGGGAGTGGGCCGGGTCGACGTTTGGACTCTCCCCGTGGCAGGCCTTCATTATTGGAATCCTCTTCGGCTGGCGGCGCCGGGATGGGCTCAGGCGGTACCGCACGGGCTACGTCGAAGTTGCACGGAAGAATGGTAAGTCGACGTTGGCGGCGGGTCTCGGGGCCTACCTCTTCATAGGCGACGGCGAACCGGGGGCCGAGGTCTACACGGCTGCGACCAAGCGCGACCAGGCCCGCATCGTCCACGGGGAGGCGGTGCGAATGGTCCAGGCCTCGCCCGAGCTTTCGCCGCACGTCTCGGTGTTCAAGGACAACCTGTCGATCCTGGGGACGGCGTCGAAGTACGAGCCGCTGGGTGCGGATGCCGACACGCTCGACGGCCTGAACGTCCACGGTGCGGTGATCGATGAGATCCACGCGCACAAAAAGCGCGACTTGTGGGACGTGTTGGAGACCGCGACGAAGGCCCGCCGTCAGCCGCTGACGTTCGGCATCACCACCGCAGGCTACGACCGGTCGAGCATCTGCTGGGAGCTGCACGAGTACTCCCGCCGCGTGCTCGAAGGCGCGATCGAAGACGACAGCTGGTTTGCCTACGTGGCCTGCCAGGACGAGGGCGACGAGTGGACGGACGAGTCCACGTGGATCAAGTCCAACCCCAACCTCGGTATCTCCGTGAAGCTCGACCAGCTACGGGAGAGCGCCAAGAAAGCCCGGGAGTCGATCGCCTATCGGAACACCTTCCTGCGCTTGCACCTCAATCAATGGACCGAGCAGCACACGGCATGGATCCCGATGGAAGTGTGGGAGCAGAACTCGACTCCCTTCGACCCTGCGGAGCTTCGAGGCCGGGAGTGCGTCGCCGGCCTGGACCTCTCAACGACGACCGACGTCACGGCGTTGGTGCTCGACTTCAAGATGGACGACGGCTCGCATCGGCTGGTGTGTCGGTTCTGGATCCCTGAGGAGACGGTCACCGCGCGCAGCCGGCGCGACCGGGTGCCGTACGAAGCCTGGGTCCGCGAGGGCTTCATCGAGGCCACCGACGGCAACGTCGTCGACTACGACTTGATCCGCGAGCGCATCAAGGCGCTGCGCGACGTCTACAGCATCCGCGAGATCGCGATCGATCGGTGGAACGCGTCGCAGCTGACAAGTCAGCTGATGGCCGACGGTGTGACGGTGGTGCCCTTTGGGCAGGGCTTCCGCGAGATGTCGCCGGCGACGAAGGAGTTCGAGAAGCTGGTGCTGGGTCGGCGCCTCCACCACGGTGGGAACCCCGTGCTGCGCTGGATGATGTCGAACGTATCGATCCGCCAGGACCCCGCGGGAAACATCAAGCCCGACAAGGCGAAGAGCACCGATCGGATCGACGGGATCGTGGCGGCGATCATGGCCGTGGGGCGCGGGGTGCTGGTGTCGGCGGAGCCGGGTTGCTGGGTCATCCCAGGGGGGTGACCCAATTCAAGCAGTGGGCTGGTCGCGGAGCAAGCCAGGCGGTATGACTGACTCGACCATGACAGCCCCAGATCGCATCGCGGCGATTCTCGCTGATGTGGACGACCGCGACCTGCTCCCGGTGTGGAAGCTCGCGCAGATCTACGTGCGCGAAGGTTGGATGGACGAGGATGAAGCGGTGGCCTGGGAGAGGGGGATCTTCGACGAGATGGAACTGCGGGAGATCGACATCAACCAGGTGGCCTCCGTCGTCGGTTTCTGAACGCCAGGTCGTGCGGAAAGAACGCCGCGTCAGCCGCGTCCGTCCCGGCCGCAATCGACGCGACAGGCCGGAAATCTCGCGATTGAAGACTCCCGTCCGCCGCTTGCGCCGCAATTGTCACGCAGAAAAGGCTTCGGCCCCGTTGACTTTGCGCCCAGACCTCGGGTACAAATAGGCCATCTCGGGGGATTCACGTGATCGTAGTCGCCTCGCTCGTGCATCAACAACGTCGGTGGGCGGTCCTTCGGCTCGCGCGCCGACGCTGGGGATGGGCACGAGCTAAGCCGCCGACGGTGCATCGCAGACCCCGATCCAACACGCCCTGAGGACTGACGATCGATGCGCTTCAGATCAACGACCTCGTGTACGGAACTCGCCGCGGCCAGCAATCTAGCGCAGACGGCAGTCCGCTTGGGTCAACGCAGGGTGGCGGTCGCAAGCGCGTGCGCGCGACGGCTGTCGGGCTCCGAATCGAGCGTGCGGAGGTTCGCGTGAGCTTCGCGAGATTGCGGGTTGATGTCGAGCGCTCGTCGAAAGTCACGCCGTGCAGCGCGCATGCGTCCGAGACGTGCACGTGCCACGCCCCGATTGACGAAGGCCCCAGCCTCGTTCCAGCCCACAGCGATCGCACGATCGAGCGAGCTTTCTGCCAGCCGGAATTCACCACGACCCAACCGCAACGTGCCGAGATTGAAATGGAATCGCGGCTCGTCGGGAACCTGTTCGATCGCACTGCGAATCGCGCGCTCGGCGGCGTCTTGCTGGTCAGTCGCGGCGAGTCGTGCGCCGAGGTTATCGACGTAGTAGGCAACGAACGTCGCCGCAGAGACGCGGGCGAACCGCGCCGGTTGGCCTTCGAGCCGCTGGCGGTCGGCGTCGGTGAGGGGGGTTCCGTGCTTCAAGGACTCGAAACACTCGGCGCTGTTGGGATCACAGAGCACGACGTGATCGCGGAAGAGCCCAGCGTCGGCCTCGATGCCAGCGAGTTCGGCAACGATCAAGGCCGCCATGACCCGGGCCGAGCAGGAGCCGCCACCGGTCGCGAGCGCTTCGGTAGCCAGGTGCTCGGCGATCCCGGGAGTGGGCGGCTGGGAAGCCAGTGGCCGGGTGAAAACAGCCTCAGCGAGGCAGCGGGTCTCGTGAAGTTCGGGACACCCGGCGACAGTTTGCGAAAGGCGGGCACTCTCCTGCCGAGCGTTGGCGGCTTGAGAGACAGAACCAAGCGACTGATCGAGATCGATCACGACATCCAGCAGGGGGCGAGCATGCAGCACTGTCGACGAACCCACCAGAATTCCAACGACGGCGATCGCCGGCAGCGCCAAGCGACTTACCGCTTCGCAGCTCATTCGCACGACGTCCGGCAAGGACGCGGCAAGCCGATTCGAAGGCTTGCGTCTAACGTTGTCATCGCGTGCATGGTGATACTCGCTGCCATTTCGCATTCTTCAGCTCTGATCCAAAACGCGGAGATCGGATTCGCCTCGACGCACGTATTTGACGGCGCGATTCAAGGGGAAAACGTCGACGTGATGAATGGCAACGTCAGCTTGACCATTCCGATCGGGCAGAGGTTCAGCCTCAATGAGTGGTTCGGGTATCAACTGCGACTGTACTACAACTCGAAGCTCTGGGAGGTCAGCCCCTACACCGAGCAGAAAAGCCGCCTCCTGGCGGACGACACCTATGGGATGGGATTCACGCTCCACTTCGGGCGAATCTACCGGGATCCCAATGATCTGACAGGGATCTGGATTTTCCAGAGCAGCGATGGTGGAAGGCATATGTTCTCGTGTACAGGCGCGTGCACCTCCGCGAATCCGGCCTACACGATTGACGGCCAGTATCGAGTGGAAGCGGCAACCCAGGGGCAGGGCCCCGGATCCTCGTGGACAGTCTATCCAGGTGACGGCACGAAGATTCGCCTGAATCACTGCATCGGGAACTACGTCCCCGAGATCGAAGTTCACGCCGCGCATAAGCCCGAGGGAGGTTGCTACGCCACCAAAGTTGAAACACTAGCTCGGGAAGAAGACGGCCCCGATGCCGAGGCCTCGTTTGAGATCGTCTTCAACGCTGGGCTCGCCACCATCGACCGAATCGAGGACAGTCGAGGGCGCACAATCGATTTTGACGGCAACACGATCAAGCTGCCTTGCACAGGTTGCGGCGGTGGTACCACCGCGGACTACACGCTGCTCATGGCCACGGAGTTCATCGGCGACCCGCGAGCCGGGGAGGGATCGTGGTACACCTATCTTCCGAGGCGTTTCCTGGCGGCCATCGACCTTCCAGAATTGGGCTCGTCCGAGCGTTACGAGTTCGATTACGATCACCCGGCCGCGTCGCCTGATGTGGGCTATCTCGTCGGCTGGCGGCTGCCCACAGGCGCCCAGATTCGGTATGAGTACACACACTATCGCGTGCATTCTTGGGAGCCATTTCACACGGAGCTGCGGTACAAAGAGTTATTTCTCCCCGAAGTCAATGAGACATACCGGTGGACCTATGGCCGTTTCGGCGAAATCTCGATCGATGTGGAAGGTGGACCTCCGACGGGACTCAGCTTTTCGGCGACGAATCCGTACAAGGTCCGCGTCCTCGATC
>JANNRU010000249.1:0-15112 GCA_031401755.1 Acidobacteriota bacterium
ATATCGCGTTCACCGACCCAGAACCAGGGCTCGGCCGCCATCTCGTCCTCCGCGGTCTGCGCCTGGGGCAGGGCGCGGAAAACGCAGTCGATCAGCGGACACAACTCGTCGTAGTCATAGAAGATCAGGCGGCCGTGACGCGACACACCGAAGTTTTTGAGCAACATGTCGCCGGGGAAGATGTCAGTCGCGGCGAGATCCTTGAGCGTCCTTCCGTAGTCGAGGATCGCCGCGCGCGCCGCCCGCGGATCGGCTTGCCGCAGATAGAGATCGAGCGGCATCAACCTGCGCTCGCTGTACAGATGACGGAAAACGACGCGATCGCCCCTCACCGAGACGGTCTCGGCGGCGAGCCGCAGCAGGTCCTCGAGTAAAACCGGATCGAAACGCGCGAGGTCGAACTCCAGATGCTCGAACTCTGTCGCATCCACGAGGCGACCCGCGCGGTCGTGACGAAAGACGTAACGATATTTATCCTCGACCTCGCGCCGACTCGTCGTCTTTGGCGGATCGAACCGATCGCGGATGACCTTGAAGACGACATCGAACCCCGGCAGCGTGAAGACGCACATCACCATTCCGCGCTGCCCGGGCGCGGTTTCGAAGCGGTCGTCGGCGCTCTCCAGGTGGCGCAGCAACGAGCGATAGAGCTCGGTCTTTCCGTGCTTGTCCCAGCCGATCGCGTTGTAAAGCTCGTTGACCGGTTTTCGGGGCATGATCGACCGCAGGAACCCGACGAGTTCACGCGGTCGCTCCACATCGACCAGGAAGTAGGCCCGGGCGAAGCTGAAGACCACACTGATCTCGTTCTCGTCGAGCAACACCGCGTCGGCAACCACCCGCCCTTGCGGATTGGTGAACGCGACCAAGAACGGATAGGCCCCGTCGTCGAGGATCGCTCGGCCGACGACGAACGCGCGCTGACCGCGGAAGAAGATGGCCGGAGCCACCTCCACCCTGCGTAGCTCGCGCCCCCGGAGCGCACGCTCGGTCACCGCGGTAACTCGGGCTACGTCACGCTCGCGGTCTTCGAGCTCGAACGATCCCATCAACCGGTCGAACAACTCGCCGATCACCACCTCGATTGGGCCGCGCGTCCGGATTACGATCGTCGAGCCCGAAACGCCGTCAGGCACCGGCGGAGCCGCGGCGCGGCGAACGAACTCGATCGCCGGGTCGACGCCGATCGTGTCGAACAACCGGCGCGTGACCGAGTTGAAATAGGTTTCGGCGAGCTCGGCGTCCGGCTCGGTGGCGATGCGTTCCGCATAAGTCGACCGCAGTGATGTCCACGCCGCGCGGTCCCTCAAGCGTTCCCCGAGCACCGGTCCCAGGGCCGCCAGCGATCGCGCTACGTGCTCGCCGTACAGGTCGAGCCTCAGGGCCGAATCGTCGTGAAGCGCCGACCAGTCACGGCGCGCGAAGTGCCAGCCCGCCCGTCGTGTCAAGTCACGGAATCGCTCGACGTAACGGGCAAACCCGGCCGCGATGATCGCCGCCGGATCGGCTGCGCTCCTCCCATCAGCCCCTCGCACCCACCCAGTCTAGCTCGGGAAAAAAGGGGACCGGCACCATTTTCGCGTCGCTCGAGTCTGTGCGGCGAAATGCAGCCGCTCGACCTGGCCCTGGGGTCGATCCTCGCTCCTGACCGGGTGCTGACCCGTTGGGTCGACCGGGACGAGCCTGTCGGGGCAGGCGGTGACCAGCGGCCTGCTCGTCGATCTGTCCCGGGCGCAGCCGAACTGTTAACATGGCGGCTCGGAGGAGCCGTTGATGTCGCCGTTGGGTCGTTCGAGAATCGTCGCGGGCTGGGTCGCCTTGATCTCAGCGGTCGGCCTCGGCGTTGCGGCAACCGATCGCGCTCCGTTCGAACTGGGCGTGCTCGGCGGCATCCAGCTCTCCCACGAGGTCGTCACTTTCGAGAACCGCACGATCGACGCCGGTCCCTCTGCCGGCCTCCGTGCCGAGTGGAGTTTCGCGCCACGTTGGAGTCTGTACATCGACGCCCTGCTTTCGAACGTCAGCGCCGCGCCGGCCTTCGGAGATGCGCGCACGCTTACAGGAAGGGTCGGCGCGGAGTGGACCGTAACTCCGAACGCACGTTGGCCGCTCTTCTTTACGGGCGGTGCGGGACTACTCGACGTGGACTACGACCAAGACGCCGCGTCCGCGGTCGGTTTCTCGCGAGAACTGATCTCGGGCGGAATCGGGCAACGGTTCGCCGCCGGTCCGCGGACTACCGCCCGCTGGGAGTTGCGGGGCGATCATTCGCTTGGCGATGACGGGATCTTCGGCGCGCGTTACGGTCAAGGCCAACTGTTAGTCGGGATCTCCTGGGGCTTCGGACATCCAGTGAACACGACCCTGCCTCCGCGACCGACTTCGAGCGTCGAATCGGGGCTCTTTCCGGCGATGCGGCTTCCCGGCGACGACGACGGCGACGGTGTGGCCGACGCGCGCGATCGCTGCCCGGGTACCCCCGTCGGCGTCCGTGTCGATCGCGCGGGCTGCGCGCCCGACGACGACGAGGACGGTGTTCCCGACGATCTGGACATCTGCCAGAGAACCGCTCGCGGTATCGTCGTCGGCGTCGATGGATGTCCCCGTGACCTGGACGCCGATGGCGTGATCGATCTTCGCGACACCTGCCCGGCCACACCGAAAGGCGCGTTCATCGACGAACGCGGATGCCCGATCGATACCGATCGCGACGGAGTGCCGGAAGGCCTCGACGTCTGTCCACGGACGCCACGCGGCGCCACCATCGACTCGCGCGGCTGCGAGCGTGACACTGACGGCGATGGCGTGCTCGACGGCATCGACGGGTGCCCGAACACGCCGCTCCACGACGCGGTGGACGGCAAGGGCTGCCCGCTCAAGGGTTGAAGCGTTGAAGTCTGGTCGACCGGTCAGGCGGCCTTGCGCGCACGGATCCGGCCCAAGAGCAGGTTGATCGGGTGCTGACGGGACAGAAACGGGATGGGCGGCCGCTTTCTGAATCCCATCAGCTTGAGTTGTCGGATCGACATCATGTGACCCGGCTGCAGCTTCAAACCACGCAGCAAGCTCTCGTAGGCCTCGCGCCGGCGACCCGCTGCCAGCAGCACGCGCCCGAGGTTGCAGCGCAGATCGGCGTTGTAACCTTCGAGTGTCACCGCCTCCCTGCAGAAGCGCAATGCCTCTCGAGTCTCGTTGCATTCGAGACTGAGACAGAGTCCGTAGTAGGAGAAATAGCGCGCCTGCGGCCGTTCGACCTCGCGACGCCGCTCCAACTCGATGGCGGCCTCGAACAGGGCCATCGCTTCGCGGCGTCGACCCTCCTCCAGCGCGATCAGACCTTTTTGGAAACTGTCCTCGGCGGGCTGGACCAGCATGCGTGAGCTCCGTGAATCGGTGGGATGGACTGCGGGGAATGTGCGGCTCGCACGGGGTCCGCGTCGATGATCATTCGTGTCAGGGCGATGACGGGATCGTCACGGGCCGGGCCTTTGGTATTCTGGGGCCGATGGCAACGAGCACGGTCGAAGACTACCTGAAACAGATCTGGCTCGAACAGGAGCGGCGCGGCGGGGTGCTGGTTCCTCCCGGCCAACTGGCCCAGGCGCTCGGGGTGGCCCCGGGTACCGTCACCTCGATGATGAAGGCGCTCGCCGACTCGGGACTTGTGACCTACGAGCCCTACGCCGGGGTGCGCCTGACCGACGCCGGGGACCGGCTGGCCACGCACGTTCTCCGGCGGCACCGGCTGATCGAGCTATTCTTGGTCCAGATCATCGGCATGGACTGGAGCGTGGTTCATCAGGAGGCCGAGATTCTCGAACACGTCGTCTCCGAGCGGCTCCTCGAGCGGATGGACGAAATGCTCGGGCGGCCGATCATGGACCCACATGGCGATCCGATCCCGACCGCCGCGGGCCAGATCCCCGGCGAGGCCGCCTTGGCGACCCTGATGACCTGCAACTTGGGCGAGTTGCTCTTCGTCCGGCGCGTGACCGACCAGCGGGCCGAGTTCTTGCGGCTGCTCGAACGCCACCAGCTCAAACCGGGAGACCGCCTCCGCGTCGAGTCGCGGGACGACCTGACCGAAACGGTGAGGGTTCAGCCCGAGGGCGGCGCTCCGCTGCAACTCGGGTTTCCGGCGGCCGAGCGCGTGCTGGTCGGCGCGTCCGGGACCGGCGCCAAGATTGCGCGACCCGGATCGCGCGCATAACCTGTCGCTGGCGCGGACGAGGGGGATCGACCATTGGACCGAGGACCAGAGTCAGCATCGGCGCTCGAAAACGCACGAGTCCTGCTCGAGGCCTGTCCGCCCGCACTTCCCGACCGCGACAAGGCCTACGCGTTCCTGCGGCAGAGCTTCTCCTGTTACAACTCGTTTCACGCGATCAGCGTACCGGATCTCCAGGACAGCTCGGAGTTCCGGCGCGTGCGCGAGCGCGTCCCGAACGACGAGTTCGCCGCCTGGCTGCGCGGGCTGACCGACAAGCCGCTGAGCCTCTACAAGGTCAGCGTGTCGAGCACGCGTCCCGAATTCGAGGTTTGGCTCGATCAGGCGCGAGCGCTCGGCTGCAACGAGATCTTCGTCGTCGGCGGCGACTCGAGCAACAAGACGCTCCGCGAGGGCGTGCTGCCGCCGGGCGTCGCGGCCGAACTCGCCACCGCACGCGGCTTTCGCTGTGGTGGGATCATCATCCCGACACGGCGCCGGCAGTTCTCGGCGCGACCGGCTTCGATCGACGAGACCGAGCGGCTGATCGAGAAGGTGCGCGACCACGACTTCAGGTTCTTCACGACGCAGATTCTCTACGAGGGCGAATGGATGGGCTGCCTGCTGCTCGATCTAGTTCGCCAGATGAATCCCTCGGAGATCCCCAAGATATTCCTGACCTTCTCGCCGTTCGTCTGCGCGGAGGACCTGACGTTCGCCACGCGCTCCCTGGGCGTCTACGTGCCGAGCGACGTCGATCGGATGCTGCGCGGCGCGCGCAGCATGCGCGAGGCGTCGATCTCGTCGCTGCTGTTGGTCTGGGAGCGCCTGTCCACCTTCGCCGGCGAAATCGGATTCCCGCTCGATCGGCTGGGTGTCAACATCGAATACCTCGACTCGCGCAACCCGCGCAACGTCGATGCCGCGTTTGAATTGGCCGAAGAGTTCGGCCGAGTGCTCAAACAGCGTTGAGGCGGACAACTCCGGCCGATCTTGATACCATTCCGGCCTTTTTCCTAGAACGACCGCCGACACGGAGGACAGAATCGATGCCCCGGACGAGCCACATCACGAGCGAATCGGTCACCGAGGGCCACCCGGACAAGATCTGTGACCGGATCAGCGACGCCATCGTCGATTGCCTGCTCGAGCAGGACCCGGACTCGCGCGTCGCGGTCGAGTGCCTGACCACCACCGGAACGGTGATCGTAGCCGGCGAGGTCAATACCCGGGGTTACGCCGACGTCCAACGGATCGCCCGCCAGACTCTGGAAGAGATCGGTTACACGAACCCCGAGTTCGGCATCGACTCCGACGATGCCGGGGTGCTCGTTTCGATCCATCGCCAGTCGCCGGACATCGCCCGCGGCGTCGACTCCAAGGGCGCCAAAGCACAGGGCGCGGGCGACCAGGGGATGATGTACGGCTTCGCCTGCGATGAAACACCCGAGCTGATGCCGCTGCCGATCATGCTCGCGCATCGTCTCGCGCGCCGACTGGCCGAGGTGCGCAAGAAGGGCATCGTCGACGCGATCGGCCCCGACGGCAAGAGCCAGGTCTCGATCGAGTATGTCGACGGTGTGCCGAAGCGAATCGACGCGGTCGTCATCAGCACCCAGCACCTGGAGACGAAGTCGGTCAAGAAGTTGCGCGACGAGATTCGCGAGAGCGTGATCCAGCCGGTCTGCAAGGCCTACATCGATGCCAAGACGAAGTTTCACATCAACCCGACCGGGCGCTTCGTGATTGGCGGTCCCGAGGGGGACACCGGTTTGACCGGCCGCAAGATCATCGTCGACACCTACGGCGGCGTCGGCCGGCACGGCGGCGGTGCGTTCTCCGGGAAGGATCCGACCAAGGTCGATCGCTCCGCGGCTTACGCCGCGCGCTGGGTCGCCAAGAACGTCGTGGCGGCGAGGCTTGCGCGCCGCTGCGAGGTCCAGATCAGCTACGCCATCGGCGTGGCCCAGCCGACCTCGATCAACGTCGACACCTTTGGCACCGCGACGATCCCCGAAGAAGAGATCGTCCGCCGCGTCCGCAAGACCTTCGATTTGACGCCGGCGGGCATCATCAAGGCGCTGCGTCTGAAGCGACCGATCTACAGGCCGACCTCGTCGTATGGGCACTTCGGTCGGACCGAGCCCGACTTTACGTGGGAGAAGACGGACAAGGCGGCGGCGCTGCGCTAGGTCTGGGTCGCGACATCGCCGTCAGCCCCACACCTTGCTCAGCAAGGCGACGGCGCTGTTGTTCCCATGATCGAGGGCGGCGCGCCGTGCGCTCGATTGGAGAGCCTGGGCGAGATTGAGCTAGCTTGCCTCAGGCAACTCAATGACGACCCGATCGGCCTGATGCCCACCCTCTCTCTCACCGCGCAGTTCTTCCTGCAAGCGGCCGTCATTCTCGCCGCCTGCCGCGCCGTCGGCTGGCTTGCGCGGCGGGCCGGACAACCCGAGGCCGTGGGCGAGATGGTCGCGGGCGTGCTGATTGGACCCTCGCTCCTGGGATGGTGGTGGCCCGGCTTGCAGGCTCGACTCTTCCCACCCGACGCGATGCCGCTGCTCCACGCGATCAGCCAGGTCGGCCTCGCGTTGTACATGTTCCTCGTCGGGGTCGAGTTCCAAACATCGCACTTCAAAGAGCGCGTGCGCACAGCAGCCTCGGTCTCGCTCGCCGGGATGATCGTCCCTTTCGTTCTAGGCGCGGGCTTGGCCAGCCTGTTGCTGGACCGCCCTGACCTCTTTGGGCCGGACGTTTCTCGCGGGGACGCGATGCTGTTCCTGGGAGCTGCGATGAGCATCACCGCCTTCCCCATGCTCGCTCGCATCCTGCACGAGCGCGGTCTTTCGGAAACGGCGATCGGGACGCTCGCGCTCGCCGCGGCGGCCATCGACGACGCTGCGGCGTGGTGCATCCTGGCGCTCGTTTTGGCGAACCTCAGCGGAGACGCGGCCATGGCGGCCGTGACCGTCGGCGGCGGGGTGCTTTACGCTGCATTCGTGCTGACTGCGGGCCAGCGTATTTTCGCGCCGCTCGGACGACGGGCCGAAAAGGACGGCGAGGCTTCGCCGTCCCTGCTCGCAGTCACTTTGATCGTCGTGTTGCTCGGTGCTTGGTTCACGGACACGATCGGAATCCACGCCGTCTTCGGTGCGTTCATCTTGGGCGTTGCGATGCCTCGGGGCACGTTTGCGAAGCGAATGCAGGAGCAACTGAGACCACTCGTCACCGTCTTCATGTTGCCGTTGTTCTTCGTGTACTCGGGCCTCAACACTCGGCTCGACCTCGTGGTCGCGCCTCCGCTGCTCGGAATCGGGTTGCTGATCCTTGCCGTGGCCTGCATCGGGAAGGGCGTCGCCTGCTGGGCCGCCGCTCGGCTCCACGGTGCCGCTCCGCGAGAGGCCTTGGCGATCGGCACGCTGATGAACGCCCGAGGCTTGACCGGCCTGATCATCCTCGACATCGGATTGCAACGGGGATTGATCACACCGACGCTCTTCACGTTGATGGCGCTCATGGCGATCGGCACAACGTTGATGGCCACGCCATTGTTTCGCTGGTTCTATGAAGACCGAGTCGCGCCGACGGCCGGAGACGCGATCTAGCCCGACAGCGACCGCGATTCTACCGCTCCGCCCGCAGCGACATCGAGCACCGCCGCGACGTCGTGCGCTCGACGTCGATCTCCCGAAACGCGCGGCGCACTCTTACGCTCCCGCCGACTCGCTTCGACCGATTGCGCCACGGTTTCCAGGCGCGTCCTGTGCGCCATCGACCCGCGAAGCGGTCACATTCACTTCGCCGGAATGAGCGCCCCGTCGATAAATGATGTGGTAGACCAAGCCGACCATACCTGCGCCACCGGCGAGGTTGCCGAGGGTGACGGGCACGAGGCTACGCATGAAGGCGAACCCGTCGAGCGCCGCGGCGGCAGACGTGCCGAACTCCGCTTTCTGGAAAATGCCAAGCGGGATGAAATACATGTTGGCCACGCTATGCTCGAATCCGGCGGCGACGAAGGCGGCGATCGGGAAGATAATGGCGAGAATCTTGTCGGTCACCGTCCGTCCGGCCATGGCGAGCCACACCGCGAGACAGACGAGCACGTTGCAGAGCACGCCGCGGAAGAAGGCTTCGCCGAAGGGCAGGCCGACCTTCGCTGCAGCGATCACGACGGCGGTGCGGCCGACAGCGCCGTCCCCCATCTGCCCGTGGCCGGCGAGTGCGACGAGCGCCGCGAGACCCACGGCACCGACGAGATTCGCGAAGTAAACGATGACGAAGTTGGCTAGCAACTTCCCGAAACTGACGCGACCCACGACGCACGCCATGACCATAAGATTGTTGCCGGTAAATAGCTCGGCGCCAGCGACAACGACGAGAATCAGCCCGATGGCAAACACCACACCGGCCAGCACGCGCCCGACGGCGAAACCGAGCGACGGGTCGCTCAGCACGATCGTCGCGAACAGCGCACCGAGCCCGATGAAACCGCCGGCCAGCACGCCGAGCGCCGTCATCGACACCAACGGCAGGTTCGCTTTCGCCACGCCGACCGTCTCCACCCGTTCGGCGATCTCGCGTGGCGCGTAGCAATCGCAACCGAAGATCTCAGCCATAACCGGCATCATCTCCGTTCTTCGACAGGCGGACGGCGACGACCTTGTATTCGGGCGTCATCACCTGCTTGTCACGACCACGTCCGGTGAGGTGGTTCAGGCCGGTTTCGACGGCATGGAAGGTGGCGAACAGTTCGCCGGTTTTCACCCGTCGATCGATGTGCAGCGGCATGCGCACCGAGCCCTGGCGACTTGTCACGTGCACCACTTCATTGTCCTGGAAACCGAGCCGCACGGCGTCGACCGGCGAGATGTCGAGCGTGTCAGTGCGGCGCAGCCCCCGATTCGGCGTGCGCATGGTCATCGTTCCGGCATTGAACTGGTAAAGGTTGCGGCCGGTGGTGAGCAGCAGCGGATACTCGCACGTGGTCGCTTCGGTGGATTCAACAAAGTTGATGCATTGTAGCGGTGCAGTTTTGTTGCCGGCGAATGACTCCGTATGCAAGATGGTCGTACATGGATGAGTCTCGTCCGGACACGGCCACTGCACACCGTCGTGATCAATCCGCGCGTAACTAATGCCCGCACCCGCTTTCCACACGGTGCGAATCTCATTCCAGATCTCTTCGGACGACCCGAACGGAAACGCCGCGCCACAGCCCATCGCGCGCGCCACGTCACAAATGATCTCCCAGTCGGCCCGCGCGTGGCCCGGAGCGGGCACGGCCCGACGGACGCGCTGCACTCGGCGCTCGGAGTTCATGAAGGTGCCGTCTTTCTCGAATGGCGATGCCGCCGGGAGAAACACGTGACCGAACTTATGCGCGAGTTCGTTGAAGAACAGATCCTGGACAATGACCAGATCAACGGTATCGAGCGCCGTGTGCGTCCGGAGGGTGTCCGGGTTCGTAAAGGCGACATCGTAACCGATCGCCCAGAGCGCCTTGAGCTCGCGGCGTTCAGCGGCGTCGATCATCTGCATCAGGTTAAGGCCTTTCGCGTGCGGGAGCGGCGCATTCCACGCCGCCTCGAAAGCATCGCGGCCTTGCTCGATCGGGACAAAGCCGGTTAGGTTGCCCGGCTCGCAGCCCATATGCGCGGAGCCTTGTACGTTGTTTTGCCCGCGCAGCGGATTCACGCCGGAGCCCGGCTTGCCGAAGTTTCCCGTGAGCAGCGCGAGATTGACTAGCGCCATCACGCCTTCCGTGCCCTGCACGTGCTCGGTCATGCCAAGACCGTGAAAGGCCATCGCGGGGGCGGAGTTTGCGTAGAGCCGCGCGGCAGCTCGAATGTCGTCCGGCTCCACGTCACAAATGGTCGCCGCGCGTTCGGGAGTCCAGGCACCGATGAAGTCACGGAACTCTTCTTCGCCGCTAATTCGGTCGCGGAGCGAGCGAGCGTCGGCGAGCGTTTCCGTGACGATGACGTGCGCGAGCGCGTTGAACAGTGGGACGTTCGTGCCGGGGCGTAACGCGAGATGCACATCGGCGTAGTCAGTGAGTTCGGTCTCGCGCGGGTCGATGACGATGAGGCGCGCGCCACGGAGCACGGCCTGCTTGATGCGTGCGCCGACGATCGGATGCGCCTCGGTCGGGTTGCAACCCGCGAGGAGAAAGCCCGCAGCATGTTCGATATCGTCGAAGGAATTCGTGGCTGCGCCGGTGCCGAGCATCCGCTTCATCGCCGCCGCCGTGGGCGCATGGCAGACGCGCGCGCAGCAGTCGATGTTGTTCGTGCCGAGCACGACTCGGGCGAACTTCTGCGCAAGGTAGTTGTCTTCATTCGTCGCGCGCGCCGAGCCGAGCATGCCGATGCTTTGCGGTCCGCTCTCGACGAGGATGCCGCGCAGACGAGTGGCGATGAACCCGGTCGCTTCGGCCCACGACACCGTGCGCCAATCCGCGCCGTCGCGGATCATGGGCTCGGACACCCGATCCGCGGAGTGCGTGAACTCGAAGGCGTAGCGCCCCTTTACGCAGAGATGACCCTTGCTCACGGGCGCATCGACCACCGGCTTCACCTGTACGATGCGGTCACCGCGCGTGCCAACGAGCATTTCGCAACCCGTGCCGCAATACGGGCAGGTCGTGCGCGTTTATTTGTCTGGCATGCCGCGGGCCAGCATGGTCTGGTCTTCGAGCGCGCCGGTCGGGCAGGTATCGACGCACGCGCCGCAACTTACACACGAACTGGCGAGCAGGGTCGTGCCGGAGTCGGGAAGAATCCGCGGAACCGCGCCACGATCCCAGACGCGCCAGACGAACTGCCCCTGCACCTCGTCGCAGATGCGGACGCAGCGGTAACAGTTGATGCACTGCCCCATGTCCGCGTGGAGATAAGGATGAGTGGCGTCGCGCCAGGCGGTCCCCGCGGATGTTCGCGCACCGCCCTCGATGCCGTAGTGACGCAGCCAGTGATGAAATGGTTTGTCGGGGAAAGCAGCGATCGCGTCGCCCGGGTAGTCGTGCGCGAGCAGACGAAGCAACGTCCGGCGGGAGTCCTCGACCGCCGGGGAGTGCGAGTGAACGGCCATTCCGTCGAGCACCGCCGTGTTGCAAGCTGTCGCGAGGTGATCCCAACCGTCCACCTCGACCACGCACAATCGACAGGCGCCGCTCGGCAGCAGACGCTCATCGTGGCACAGCGTGGGCACCTCCACGCCGACCTGAGACAAGGCTTCGATGAGGGTCGCACCGGTGCGCACTTCGCAGGGTTTGTCGTTGATCGTCAGGCGAAGCATGCGGCGAGTTCCTCGTCATAGTGGCGCAGCACGGATTCCGCGAAGATGCCCAATCCTGTGCCGTGGCCGCAAAGGCTGGTCCTGCGCAGTGCGCTGACGATGTTTCGCCATTCTGCGGCGGCCGGCTTCGGCGCACGATTATCGGTCGTGATGCAATTGAAGATGTCTTCGACGCGCCGGCTACCGAGTCGGCAGGGCGTGCATTTGCCGCAGGATTCGTAAGCCGCGAACGAAAAGAGGTGCCGCACGAGCGCCGCGATGGACGTACGCGCATCGAAAGCAATGACTCCTCCGTGACCGACGCCCGCGCCGACTGCGGCGAGTTCTTCAAAACCAAACGGCGTATCGAGCAGGTGCGGCGGGAGGATCCCATTGAGTGGGCCGCCGATGATGACGCCCTTGAGCGCGTCTGCGCGCAAACCGCCACCAAGGTTTTCCACGATATCGCGCACGGGCACGCCGAACTCGACTTCGTAGAGTCCGGGTTTGGCGAAGAGCGAATTTAGCGAGACGACTTTCGTACCGCGGCTGTCGGACAGACCGAGGGCGCGATAAGCCTCCGGACCGTGGGCGATGATCCACGGCACATTGACGAGGGTCTCGATGTTGTTCGTCACCGAGGGTTGGCCGAAGAGGCCCGATTCCGTGGGGTAGGGCGGGCGGGCCATGACTTCCGGCCGCCGGCCTTCGATGGAATGCTGGAGCGCCGTTTCCTCGCCGCAGACGTAGCTGCCGTGGCCGATGACGACTTCGAGATCGAAGCGCAGATCGCTGCCGAGAATGCGCGGACCGAGCAAGCCCGCCGCACGGGCTTCGGCGAGTGCTTGATCCAGCACGGTTTTCGCCGCGGGATATTCGTGACGCAGATAGATCCAGCCGCGTGAGGCGCCGATCGCGTGCGCGGCGAGGAGCAGGCCTTCGATCAAGGCGTGAGGGTCATCCTCAAGGAGAAAGCGGTCGATGTAGGCGCCCGCGTCGCCTTCGTCGGCATTGGCGATCAGATACTTGGGCGAGGCCGTCTGTCGTGCTGCGGAGCGCCATTTTCGTCCGGCGGGAAACCCTGCACCTCCGCGCCCACGCAACCCGGAGCGATCGATGGCAGCTAGGACCGTCTCGGGGGGAGCGGTGAGCGCTTTTTCCAGTGCGCGGTAGCCGCCGGTGGCGCGATAGGCATCTAACGTACGCGCGCCACCGTTCACGAGGCGGGCGAGCACGACTGCTTCGCGGGCATGGACCTCGATCCGTGGACGCGCGCCCGGTAACCCGATCGCAGGTGCTTCGAAACACCGCCCGAGGCAATACACGCGCGGGTCGCCGCTGGGCTGCGCCTCGCCACATGATTCGCGGGCGACAAAGCAAGCCGTTCCCTGGCAGGCGCGGCCACGGAGATCGCAACCGCCCAAATGGTAAAACGATTCGATCTCGGGCCCGGGTTGGTATCGCCGGTGCGCAAACCGTGCCGGAATTGAAGGGGGAGCGTTCATAGTGAAAACCCTGCGGTGAACTCGCCGGAATCGGCAGAGGGCCGGAGCTGAAAGCCAAGGTGGCGGCACTGGTCCAACATGGCGTGATTGGCCGAGAAAAATTTGCGGTCAGACGGAAAAAACCGCCGTTTCGTTTTCAAGCAGAGCACACCTCCGCGACCGGCGCCCGATGATACTGGCGTTACGTCAACCCAATTTCGCGGGGACGGGCACGAACCCGCGACTTTCCGGGGGCGTCAGCGCCCGCGACGAATCGGAATCGCCGCCGAGGGTCACGCGCCCGCTACGTGCCGCAGTACGTCCGTCTCGGTCAGGATCCCGACCATCTTGCCCGCTTCGAGGACAGGCAAGCAACCGATCTTCTTTTTCACCATCAGAGCTGCGGCCTCGGCCAGCGGCGTGTCCGGCTCGGTCGTGATCACGGGCGCTTTCATGAGGTCCTTGACGTTGAGCGTTTTCAGCAACGTGCGACGGCCCTTGTCACCGTACCCGATCGCGAAGGCCAGGGCCGAGCGGAAGAGGTCGCGTTGGCTGACGATCCCCACGATCTGCCCCTTCTCGATGACCGGCATGTGGCGCACGCGCCCCAATTCCATCACATCGTCCACCATGTCCAGCGTATCGTTGCGGTCGAGGGTCGTTACCTTCTTCGTCATCAGGTCGCGGACCTTGAGCTTCTTCGGCGGCATGCGTTTCTCCTCGCGGTGTTCGCGCGCGCGGCCTGGCCGGCGCGGGTCGAAGTTTCAGACTAACACGAGGATCGGACGACCGGGAGCCCGCCGGTCCTACGGGAGTGGCGGCTGACCATGACGATCGCCGTGCTATCTAGCGACCGAGTGGGGCTCCTCAAATGAGACGAAGAGTATCCATAATCGTCCGGGCTCGTGTGGTTCAATTGCTCGAACGAACGTCAGACGGCACCACGCCTGCTGGAAGCCTCGTGGAATTTGAAACTTCCATCGAGTAGGCGACCCACCCACGAATCCGCCCGTGGCCAACAGCGGGCCGCGATCGATTAGCGCCGAGAGGAGAACCGAAACCTGATCGAGCAACTCAGGGGATGCCGACGGCTGGCTGTCGCCCGCGAGCGAGGCCGAGGCTACGAACGCTGCCAACAATGCAGCACGTCGAGCTTGAAGTCGCATGAGTTTCCGGTGAGTACCGCTCGTGGCCAAGCGATTCGGCGGGGTTGTCGAGCTCCATGCGACTCACTTCCAGCGATGGTGAGCCGGGTGTCCGGGCGGAACCGCGACGAAGGTGCCTCGGCAGGTCGCCGTCACCTCGCCGCCCGAACCGATCTCGGCCTCGACAACGACCCGGTCCGCGCTCGACTCGACCACCCTCGCGCTCAGGCGCAGCGGCGTTCGGCTGGGAGTCGGCCTCCGCAGTTTGACGTGAAAGTCCGCCGTGACGGTGGACGGCAACTCCGAAAGCCCCTGCGAGTTCATCAGGTGCCAAGCCGCGGTCCAGTTGCTGTGACAGTCGAGCAGGGCACCGCAGATCCCGCCGTTCACGACCCCGGGCCACGCCTCGTGGTGTCGCTCGGGCGTCCAGTCGCAGACGAGCCCATCACCCTCGGGAAAGCTCTTGATGCGCAGACCCCGCTCATTGGCCGGCCCGCAGCCAAAGCAGGCGTTCGTCGGAGCTAGACGGTCCTGAAGGCTTTGCTTCATAGCGCTGACCGTGGAGGATAGCCCAAACAAGCCGCCGTTCCGCTCTCTAGTCGGTACGACCCCGGAGCGGGAAGCTCACGGCAGCGAACCTTCTTGACCTTCCTGACCGATCGTAAGACACTGCCCATCGCTGGCTCCTTCTCTTGTGTTCGATGTCGTCTGTTCAACGTCATCAAAGCACAGGGGTTGGAGCCGCTTCAATTTCCAACTAAGATTACGTCACCCTCGAGCCGATTAACTTGAGCGGCTACTGAAAGCTGGAGAGAAGAAAAGCAGTGGCGAGGGCGGAGCCGGAGGAAGAACTTGAGCCATTTGATGCAATAAATAACTTATTAATTGAACATATTAAAAAGGGCATTGTAAGTGAGTCTGCAAGGTACCATGCTTCAATTTCTTTGACTGCAATGATTACCGTGTCCTGAACCCGGGGTTTAATTTGTTGTTTT
>JANNRU010000250.1:0-3586 GCA_031401755.1 Acidobacteriota bacterium
CTGCAAGACGCCCGGCAGTTCCGGCCGGTTCTCGTGATCGCCGACTCGATGGTCCGGTTCCTGGGGGGCAGGGACGAGAACTCCTCGACCGCCATCGCCGAGTTCTTCGCCACCGTGATTGGCCCCCTCGTGGCGGACCACGGGGCCACGGCCCTTGTGCTCCACCACCTGTCAAAACCGAGCCGGGAAAGAAGCCCGGAACTCGTCCACCGGGTCCGCGGGTCGAGCGACATCCCCGCGGCCGTAGACCAGTTATGGACCCTAGTAGGCCGCGAGGAAGGAAGCCGCACGCTTCGGCACGAACTGACCAGAGCCACCAACACCGCCAAGCCGCTCTCTATCACAATCGGGGACACCACCGAAGGCGCGGTGATCGTCCGTGCCGAACTGGCCGCGGACGCCGACGAGCACACCATCCTCGACCTCCTGAACGACGCCGCCGAGGCCGGCATAGAGCGACCATCCCTCGTCGCCGAGCTGGGGGGAGGCGACATAGGCGACAAACGGGCGACCCGGGTGCTCGGCAGGATGCACGACATGAAGGTCATCCGACGAGCCAAGATCGGCCGGAAGACCACCTACTGGGCCACACCTTTCGCGCCAGTCGAAGCCAGCTGAACCATGCGACCACGGACAGACCACGGACAAAACCACGGACACGAAAACCGCGACCACGGACGACGGACAACACCCCCTAAGAGGGTATTCCTGTCCGTGGTCACTACAGACAATCTCGGACACAACCACGGACAACCCACAGCCGCGGACGGCGCTCCGCTCCGCGCCGCCTGGCCGGTCCGCGACTGCCTTGTGGGCGCGCGATCGAGACTCAGTGAGCCGCGGTGCGGAAGGAACTTAAGGCGTGAGTAAGGGCGAGGAAAAGGTGGGAGGGGCGGATAAGGCTCGAACGAGGTCGCGAGCCCTGACCCCGCTCCGCGCGCGACTCGCCGAAATCACGATGAGGGACGCCGCCTCTGGGCGGGTGCCGCCGCGCGGGGACCAGATCGTGAGGGCCGGCGGGAGTCGATCGACAGCGAGGAATCCGAAACGCAACGGACTACCAGTCGAAGCATCGTACAGGGACGCTGCCGCTCTCCAGATCGGCGGGACCGACGACATTCGGTCGCTCGTCCCGCGGTCCGTCTCTGAGATCCTGAAAGCCTACAACGACCCGCACACCGCACCCGCCCAGAAGGCCGCGATAGCCGGCGGCGTGCTGCGCCTGGCGAACGAGGTCGGGGCGCTGGACCGAGACCCGGCGGGCCACACCGAGGCCGAACTACTACGCGCAGCGCAGACCATCGGCCGCATCATGGAAATCGGATTGCGCGCCGCGGCTTACTCGATGGACATAGCGGCCGCCAGAGCCCGCCTAGGGCGCGCGTGTGCGGTAGCTCGGGCGTTGTACGGCTCCACCCATCCGGATGCGGATCTGCGCTGGAAACGCCCTCCGCGCCGTCCTACACCGCCTGCGGCCCGTCCCGTCCACCGCACGAGCGATGATCCCCGGCGCGTGATCGAAGTCGAGGCCGAACCGTGAGCCGGAAACCGTCGATGCGGGGTCTAGTGGCGTTGATCGAGGCACGGGTCCGTAACGAGACGGCGCGCGAGACTCTCACCGCGATACGAATCGCGGTCCGGTATCCCGTCGAGGTCGGGGCGATACTCGCGGAGCTTGATGCCGCCCACAAAGCCGAGCGACAGCAAGGTCAGCACCGCGGCCTGCGGCGCGTGCCGGACGATGCTTCGATCGAAGGCCGATCGCCCGTCCTGGGGGCACCGGCGCAGTCTGGCAGAGCGCTTGACGCCTGGCGCGACACCTCCGAAGCGAAGGAAATCAGGCAGATCAACACCATGATCTGCGGCCTAGGACGTGGATCTGAAGATCCCGATCAGGTCCGGGAGATCCTGGCCTCGCTCGAATCGGGGGCCGCCGACCACGAGAGCCAGCCCGAGCTATTGCGCAGCGTCCGCGGCGGCTGCACCTCGAGCGGTTCCCCGACCACGACACAACCGGAGGTCGCGTGAACCGGCAATCCAAGGCAGCACGGAGCGAAAATCCCTTCCGCTCGGCCGAATCAAAGGGAGTTTCGCCGAACTGGCCGAGATGGGACCGAGTCGGGACCGGGAACGGTCAAGCGCGCCTGTTTTCGACGTCGGTCTGGGTCCGGTCCGAGTGGTCGTCGGAGGTCGTCATCCTTCGACCCCGGCCCGCATCCTCGATGCCGCCCTGGTCGACCGGCATCCGCCAGTTCAGGTCCGCCCATCTGCTCGACGCCCCGAGGTCGCATGGCGCGATGCTCGACTCGCGGTCGCCACGAGCAGGTCACGACTCCCGCCGGCACGATGCACGACAGCGCGTTTGGATCAGTGTCGATCAAGTCGGCGACACTCACCCTGCGCAGTGCCTTGCCCCCCCCCACGGCCCGCGCCCCCGTGCGCAGTTCCGGTGCCGCATCCGCCGCGCCCGGCTCGACTCGTCGGGTCCAGCGTGCCACGGATCAGCAACGCGGCCGCCTTCCGAATGCAGGAGGGGGGTGTGGCACCCAGCTACCGGCGGTCTCCCACCAGCGCCTTTCCACCCTATCTATTGGCCCCCCCTTGCAAATCGCACCCCCCTTCGACTTTTTGTCTTACAACAATTCCACAAAACAATTGCGCGATTTTTTGCTCTGGAGGTTGACCATGCGACGTCTAGATCCCGATGTTGCGAGAATCGAGCGCCGCGAGGCGAGAACTCGTCAGCGTTCACAAGTGTGTCCATTGTTGCGCTCTAGTCACTCGTGTCTGTCCGCCCGTCACGGAGTGAATAGTCTGTCCACTCTGGCCGACGCTTCGCTAAGGCTTGATAACGTCGCCCGAATGATCTCCTCCGTGATTACGACACTCTCTCCTTCAACGGACATCGCCTCTCTCGTTGCGATTTTTCGAATGAATTCTTCATTTTGCTCAATCCGAAAGTCGGATACCACTCCAAGCGCCTTCAAGTGCTTTTCGTACTCCTCCCGCTGGAGTGATTTGAATGGGCGACCTTGACGAAAGGCATGTTGAGCATCTTCCCACAGATAGCGCTGGTATTTGCTCGTGATCCCCGTCATAACATCCTTGATCTGCTCGATTTGAGATCGCTCGACCACGCCCGCAATCTCCATCAAGTCCGCAAACTCTGCGTGAACCGCTGGAGTGAGGGCCGCTTCGCTTTGGATGACTTCCTTGAGAATCTCTCGGAAGCGAGCCTTCTGCTCGGATGAGAGCGCATCGATCCCAAGCACAGATGAGATGGTGTTCTTTTTCAACGGGAAGTCACTGCTCACTGCAACCGGAATAACCACGACAAGTGCCATGACGACGATCGCCATCGCGAAGACGAACCATTTGAATTGCGTTTGGTGAGACTCCCGAGCTTTGAGAATTCCAGACCGCACGAGAAGCCAGCGCACAAGCCAGACGATAGAGAGATTTAGTCCGACACCCACGGCGATTTCTACGGGAATTAGAACAAGCGCGAGTAGCTTGGGGTCGGCGGTGAGGCTTCCGTCAGATAACGTAAATGCGCGGACAACATGAATCGCGACTTGACATCCGA
>JANNRU010000251.1:0-4502 GCA_031401755.1 Acidobacteriota bacterium
GGAGAGCGCGGCGTTCGCAACGCCGAGGTCGAGGGTTCGAGCCCCTTGCCGTCCACCAATCCCGATCGGCGCTCAAGCCAACTTCCCCACGCCTCGTTCGACGGAATCGGCCAGCGCGCCCGTGCGCAGCCAATCGGCGGCGCGTTCGATGTCGCCGGAGAGGATTCGATCCTCGTCCAGATGCGCCACAATGGTGCGCAAAGCCTGCCGCGCGATCTCGACGCCACGCCCGCCGGCCAGCGGCGCCAGTAGATCGAGGGCTTGCGACGCGCAAAGCAACTCGATGCCGAGGACCAGCGATACGTGATGGACGATGCGGGCCGCCTTGCGTGCGGCGTGGGCGCCCATCGACACGTGATCTTCCTTGGCGCCCGAAGTGGGGACCGTGTCCACGCTCGCTGGATGGGCGAGGATCTTGTTTTCCGCAACGAGGGCCGCCGCGGTAACGTGGGCCAGCATGAACCCGGAGTGCAGTCCGGGCTCGTGCGTCAGGAATGCGGACAGGCCGGACAACTCGGGATTGACCAGCCGTTCGATCCGGCGCTCGGAGATCGTGGCCAGGGAACATGTCGCGATCGCCAGATGGTCGAGCGCGAGACTGACCGGTTGACCGTGGAAGTTCCCGCCGGAGACCAACTTCTCAACGTCGGCAAAGACCATCGGATTATCGGTGCTCGAGTTGATCTCGATCTGGAGCACCCGCCGGACGTGCGATACTGCATCCCGAACTGCACCGTGAACTTGAGGTATGCATCTCAGTGAATAAGCGTCCTGAACGCGATCGCAATCACGATGCGAGCGGGCGATCGCGCTTCCGCGCAATACGCGGCGCAGGTTTCGGGCCGACAGGAGTTGGCCGGGATGCGGGCGTGCAAGGTGGATCTCACGGTCGAAGGCGTGAGGCGTTCCTCGCAACGCATCGACGCTCATCGCACCGATGACGTCGGCGGCCTTGAGCAGTCGCTCGACGTCGAGAAGAGCCAAGACACCGATCGCGGTCATCATCTGCGTGCCGTTGATTAGGGCGAGGCCCTCTTTCGGCTGAAGCTTCAGCGGTGCGATCCCCGCCCGGGCGAGCGCGCGAGAGGCGGCCTGGCGTCGTCCGCGATAGAACACTTCGCCCTCTCCGCATAGCGCCAATGCGAGGTGGGCCAGCGGCGCTAAATCGCCGGAGGCTCCGACCGAGCCTTGTTCCGGGATCACCGGGGTGATGTCGGCGTCGAGCAGTCCGATCATCGTCTCCAGAATCACTGGGCGAACCCCCGAATGACCACGGGCCAGGCAGTTGACCCGCAACGCGAGAATCGCCCGCACCACGCGCGGCGTGAGCGGCGTGCCGACGCCCGCGGCATGGCTGCGAATCAGATTGGCTTGAAGCCGGGTCAGATCCTGCGGGTCGATCGCCACCTGGGCCAGCAGGCCGAACCCAGTGTTGACCCCGTATACCTTTCGACCCGAGCGCAGTGCGCGTTCGACCACGCGGCGCGAGGCGACGACGCGCGCTCGGGCGGCCGCGGTTACGGTGCAGGAACTCCCATCGGCAATCTGTCCAACCTGTTCGGGGCGCAGCCGATGACCGTCGAGCGCGACCGCGCGTTCCTGGACGAGCTGCGCTCGGTGAGATCGGGGACGGGGCACGCGTGACTCACGACAACCGATGGAGCGAGACCCAAGTCACCAACGATCCGGCGATGATCAAGGCTAAGCCCAACGCACGTAGCGCGCGATCGCTCGTCTGGGCCGCGGCGTAGAGGGCCCTGCGCGTTGCGGACGGAGCGACAAAAATGGGTAACCCTTCCAGAAAAACCGCGAGTCCGAGTGCTGCGAGAATCAGGGGCCAGACATTCACGCCGTGCGCTCCAAGGCCGGTAACTTTAGCACACCCGAGGCGTGGTATGATCCCGCGCCGCGCCGGGCTCCGGCGCGCGCACGCCAGGTACGGAGGCCCTCGCTCGGATGCCGAATATCGCCGTGATCGGAGCCCAGTGGGGCGACGAAGGGAAGGGCAAGGTCATCGACCTTCTCTCCGAACACTTCGACGTCGTCGCTCGATTCCAGGGCGGACCGAACGCGGGCCACACGGTGACCATCGGTACGACGCGCCATGCCTTGCACCACGTGCCGTCCGGCGTTTTTCGGCCGCGCGTTCGCGTCGTGATCGGGAACGGCACGGTCATCGATCTGGCCCGGCTGCTCGAAGAGCTCGAGCGGCTCCGGGCCAGCGGTGTCGAAACCGATGGTCGGCTATTCGTCAGCGATCGGGCCCACGTGATCCTGCCCTTGATGAAACAGCTCGACGCGATCGCCGAGGCCGATCCCTTGCACCGGATCGGAACCACCCAGCGCGGGATTGGACCGACCTACGAAGCCAAAGCAGCTCGCTGGGGCGTGCGCATGGCGGATCTTGCGGACCTGGATCATCTCGAAAGCCGCGTGGCCCGGCTGCTTGCCGGACCCGCCGGTCGGCGTCTGGGCGAGAATGGGAGCCCGCTGCCCGAGCCCGCCGTCGTCGCCCAGGAAGCCCACGCGCTCTGGAAGCAATTGGCACCGCGCGTGGTCGACACGACGTTGTTGCTGAACGATTGGATCGACGAAGGGCTGCGGGTGCTGTTCGAAGGGGCGCAGGGGACGCTGCTCGATGTCGATCACGGCACGTATCCCTACGTTACGAGCTCGAACACGATGGCCGGCGCGGTCTGCGCGGGGCTCGGTGTCTCCCCTCGGCTGATCGAGGGCGTCATCGGCGTCTTCAAGGCTTACAGTACTCGGGTCGGTGAAGGCCCGATGCCGACCGAACTCGATGACGGCCCGGACGGGATCGGCGAGCGACTCCGCCGGCGCGGCAACGAGTACGGCACGACGACCGGGCGACCCCGTCGTTGCGGTTGGTTCGATGGTGTCGCCGGCCGGTACGCGCAGCGGATCAACCGTTTCGACGCGGCCTGCGTATTGCTGCTCGATGTGCTCGATCCTTTCGACGAGATCCGCGTCGCGATCGGATACCGGGATGCGGGTATCGATGTCCGCAGCGTTCCGGCATCGGCAGCCCAGGCCGGCCGTATCGAGCCGATCTACCGCAGCTTTGCCGGGTGGAAGTCCGACACGACCGGTGTCAGGCGCTGGCAGGATCTGCCCGCGGCAGCGCGGGCCTACCTCGAAGGACTTGAGGAGATCGTCGGGGCGGAGGTCGCACTTGCCGGGGTCGGTCCGGAGCGCAGTCAAGTGCTGATCCGACCGGGAACCTGGCTCGCCCGCCAGCTCAATCTTGGTTGAGCATGTCGCTGACGGTTGCTCGACCGCAAAGCTCGGACTACGATGCGGCGCGAACGACCGCGCCACACGTCGCGCCACAGCTCAGGATCGTCGGGGGCCGTTAGCTCAGTCGGTAGAGCACCAGCCTTTTAAGCTGAGGGTCGCCGGTTCGAGTCCGGCACGGCTCACCACCTCCGACGTTGTTTCCGTCCGGCGAGTTCGCTAGACTGCCCGACCGATCGGATCCGCTGGTGCCGACGTCCCTATCGTCTAGCCTGGTCTAGGACACCACCCTTTCAAGGTGGCGACACGGGTTCGAATCCCGTTAGGGACGCCAATTCTCCCGCCAAAGCGGCCCGACGTCGACGTCGGGTTTCCCGGGGCGACCAACCGACGTGCGATCGCGGGCCGCGGACCCTAGCTTTGGTGGGCGGTCCGGCTCCAGCGGGTCGGCCGAACCCACCGATCGAGGGGAAGCGATTGACTGACGGCGTCGCCCAGGCTCGAATGCTCGTCGTCGACGACGACCCGCTCAGCCGCGCCCTGCTCGTCGGTTTCCTGCGTGGCGAGGGCTACGACGTGATCGGCGCCGAAGACGGCCCCCGCGCTCTCGTGGTCGCCCCCGTATTCCTCCCCGACGTCGTGATGCTCGACGTGATGATGCCGGGCATGAGTGGCTTCGAAGTCTGCCGAACGCTGAAGGCAGCGACTGAGACGCGGCTGACCCAAGTCATGCTGGTCACCGCGCTCGACGGCACGCTCGACCGCGTGGCCGGGCTTGACACCGGTGCCGACGACTATGAGACGAAACCCGTAAGACGCGAATCGTTTCTGGCCAAGGTCCGGGCTCTGCTCCGAGCGCGGCAGTTACTCGTCGATCTGGAGAGCGCGCGCGAACGGCTCGCCGAACGCAACCGGGAACTCGAGTTGAAAAAGTTGCTCTCGCAATCCCTGGTTCATGACTTGAAGAACCCACTGTCCGCGGTGCTCGGCAATCTCGACCTGCTCGAGCTTCGCGCCGACGGGACGGTGTTGCCCCTTGTTCGGCGCTGCCATCAGAGCACGGCGCGGATTTTGAAAATGGTGCTCAACTTGCTGGATGTGGATGGCTTGGAGGAAGGGCGATTGGTTCCGTCGCGGACGACCGTCGACGCCGTGCAGGTTTTGCGCGAGACGCTCGACGAAGCGCAACCATTCGCTCGGCAGGCCGGCGTCACATTGGTCCTCGACGCTCCGAAACGGGCGATGGC
>JANNRU010000252.1:0-5051 GCA_031401755.1 Acidobacteriota bacterium
CCACAGCAAAGAGGCGCTCGTGCACGCCATCCGTGAGACGATGGAGGCTCAGCTGCCGGGCGCGGTGGTCAGCTTCTCACAGCCGATCGAACTCAGGGTGGCGGAGATGATCTCGGGGGTTCGCTCCGATGTAGCGGTCCATATCTACGGTGACGACATTTCGTTGCTGAAGCGCAAGGCCGATGAGGTCGTGCGAGTCCTGCAGCGGATTCCAGGGGCGGCCGACGTCAAGGCCGAGCAGACGTTGGGGCTTCCGGTGCTGCGGGTCAAAGTCGACCGCGAAGCGGTGGCTCGCTACGGGATCAACGTCGAGGACGTTCTTGATGTGATCGAAACGGTGGGCGGAAAGACGGCCGGCGTCGTGTTGGAAGGGCAAAAACGATTCGCCCTGCAGTTGCGTTTTTCCGAAACGGTCCGGCGAGATCTGGAGCGCATCCGCGACCTTCGAGTGGCCGGCCCGGCCCGCCTTCCGGGAGAGGCACGGCAACTGATACCGCTCTCGCAATTGACCCAGATCACGCTGGAGGATGGACCGGCGCAGATCAGTCGGGATAAAATCAGCCGCCGGATCAACGTTGAATCCAATGTTCGTGGACGCGATCTGGCCTCGTTCGTCGCCGAGGCTCGACGGGCGGTCGAGGACGAGGTCGTGGTTCCGGCGGGCTGGACCGTCGAATGGGGTGGTCAGTTCGAGAACCTGCAGGCGGCGACTTCCAGACTGGGGCTGCTCGTACCCTTGGCCCTGCTGCTGATCTTCGTTTTGCTTTACTCGACCTTCAATTCCGCAGGCCTGGCGGCGCTGATCTACCTCAACGTGCCGCTCGCGATCACAGGCGGGCTCGTGGCACTGGCAGTCCGGGGCTACTCGTTTTCCATCTCCGCGGGTGTGGGCTTCATTGCGCTGTTCGGTGTTGCGGTCCTCAACGGCGTCGTCCTCGTCTCCTACATCGAGCAGAAGCGCGCGGAAGGCCTCCCGGCCGAGGCGGCCGCCGCGGAGGGCGCCCGGATTCGACTGCGGCCCGTGTTGATGACGGCGATGGTCGCGTCGCTCGGGTTCATCCCCATGGCCCTAGCCACAAGCGCGGGCGCGGAGGTGCAGCGCCCTCTGGCGACCGTCGTGATCGGGGGCTTGGTCACCTCGACGCTGTTGACCCTGCTCGTCCTGCCGGCGCTCTATGGCCGCTTCGCGCGTCGGCGGATCGACGTCGGAGGTCCGTCCGCCTCACATTCGTGATGAGCGTTCGGGCTCTCCGGCTCCGGCCTGTTCCCGCGGCCGCCGGTGTGGCATCGTGCGTCGGTGCAGGCGTGTCCTAGCTGCTCGGCGAGCATCCCGGCCGGTGGGAGGTACTGTCCCTCTTGCGGGGCGGACTCGACGCCGGTGCTGACGACGCGGACTACGTTCCCAACCAACGCCAACCCGACGCGCGGTTCGCGGGCCACGCCGGTGAGTCTGACCCCGACGCAGGATGAACGATTTCTCCCCGGAACGCTGTTGGCCGGCCGGTATCGGATCAACGGACTGATCGCGCGCGGGGGGATGGGAGAGATTTACCGCGCCGACGATCTGAAATTGGGCCAGGCGGTGGCGCTCAAGTTCCTTCCGATCACGCTCAGCCACGATGAGGGGCGTCTGACCCGACTCCTAGGCGAGGTGCGCACTGCGCGGCAGATCTCCCACCCCAACGTCTGCCGTGTCTACGACATCGGAGAGGTCGACGGCCAGCACTTCATCTCCATGGAATATGTCGACGGCGAAGATCTGGCGAGCTTGTTGCGCCGCATCGGCCGGTTGCCCAAGAGCAAGGCGATACAGATCGCGCGCGAGATGTGCGCCGGGCTCGCCGCGGCCCACGACATCGGAATCCTGCACCGCGATCTCAAGCCGGCCAACGTGATGCTCGACGGTCGGGGACGTGTGAAGCTGGCTGATTTCGGCCTGGCGGCCGCTCCCGAGGCAGTGATCGGCGACGAAATCGGAGCGGGAACGCCTGGCTATATGGCGCCCGAACAGCTTAGCGGCCACGGCGTTTCGATTCGCAGCGACATCTATTCGTTGGGGGCCGTCCTCTACGAAGTGTTCAGCGGGAAACCGGCGTTCGACGCGTCGAGCCTCGCCGAGTTGAAGCAGCTCCAGGAGACCTCGGTGCCGACGAGTCCGTCGTCGATCGTCGACGATTTCGACCCCCTGGTCGAGCGCTTGCTTGCACGGTGTCTCGAAGCCGACCCGCAGGATCGACCGGCGACGGCTCGTTCGGTCGCCGCAGCACTTCCCGGAGCCGACCCCTTGGCCGCCGCACTCGCCGCCGGTGAGACACCGTCACCGGAGATGGTCGCGAGCGCCGGGGACGCGCGCGGTCTGGCGGGATGGATCGCCGTCGGCTGCGTGGCGATCACGGTCGTGGCCTTCGTCGCCAGCGCGTTGATGAATCGGCATTCGCGCATCGAGTTTCAGGTTCCACTGCGCAAGCCACCCGTCGCCCTGGCCTCCGATGCGCAGGAAATTTTGCGCGATCTGGGGTGGACCGCGGAGCCAGTTGACAGCGCATACGGATTCCGCTATTTGAACGACTACGTCCGGTGGGTCACCGAAAACGATGACAGCGTCGATCGCTGGCGGGCGCTTCCGGGTGTGCGGCCGGCGCCGATCGACTTCTGGTACCGCGAGGGCCCCCGCGCGATCGTGCCAGTGATGCAAGGCTGGGGAGTCGATCTCAACGACCCTCCGCAAACGCACTCGGGCGAGGCCAGCGTCGTTCTCGATCCCCAGGCCCGTCTCGTCGAGTTCCTGGTCCTCCCGCCGCAGGTCGAGTCCGAAGCACCGACCGTGACGGATCCCGACTGGTCGGCGTTGTTCCGTCACGCCGGACTCGATGAAGCGCTGCTCTCCCCCGTGGCGCCGAAGTGGAACCCGCTCGTCGACTGCGACGAACGGGCTGCCTGGGAGGGGACCTACCCCGGACAACCCGAGATTCCAATCCGGATCGAGGCCGGTGCGTGGCGCGGAAAATCGATCTGGTTTCGGGTGATCGCGCCGTGGACGATCCCGCAGCGGATGGAGCGCGCGCGCGACAATGCGGAGGTCGCCGTCGGAGCGATCACCATCGTTTTGCTGTTCGGCATACTCGGGGGCGCGTTGCTGCTGGTGCGCCGGAATTTGCAACTTGGCCGCGGCGATCGGAGAGGTGCCACGCGGCTCTCCGTCTACGTTTTCAGCGTCTCGATCGTTCAGGACCTTCTGCTCGGACACCACGTGGTCTCTCCGGGAGAAATCGGAAGAGCCCTGGACAGCGTGTCGCGAGCCTTGCTGACCGCCGGGATGGGTTGGATCGTCTACCTGGCGGTCGA
The DNA here is from genome assembly GCA_031401755.1 of Acidobacteriota bacterium. Taxonomy (GTDB): domain Bacteria; phylum Acidobacteriota; class Polarisedimenticolia; order Polarisedimenticolales; family Polarisedimenticolaceae; genus JANNRU01. Next base: position 3,346 of record JANNRU010000252.1, read on the forward strand.
GCCCTATGTCCGTCGCATGTGGCCGGAGTCCTTGATTTCCTGGTCCCGACTGCTGACGGGACGCGTGCGCGATTCACGCGTTGCCCGGGACGTCTTGCTCGGGGCGGCTGCGGGCGCGATCCTCACGCTGTTCCGCATCGCGGCGCGGCAACTGCCCGGTTGGCTCGGTTTCGCGCCGCGGGCTCCAGATTCTGTGCTTCCGATCTGGCTCGACGGGCTCCGGCAGTCGCTCGGTGCGTTGGCCGCCCTCCACCTGGGCAGTCTGCTGTTTCCGGTCGTACTGCTGTTCGTCGCACTCGTGGCGCGGCTCGCGCTGCGACGGGATTGGATTGCCCTGGCCGTCGTCGTCGTTGGCGCGGGGCTGATCGAGGGGATCGCCTCGGAGCGACTCTGGGCCAGCGTGCCGTTGACGATCGTGGCCTACACGATCGTCTTTCTCGTCTTGTTGCGTCTCGGTCTCGTTTCTGCACTCGTGATGATCTTTATCGGCAACGTGGCGGGCGCGCTGCCGTTGACGCTCGATACCTCGTCATGGTTTTTCGGACAGTCCCTGTTGGCGATGACGATCGTGATTTCGTTATTGGCGCTCGCGGCGTGGCAGGTCTTGCAAGAGCCCCGCGACGCTCGGCCTGGCGGTTCATAGACCAGTCGGCCGACCCGATTCGTCGGCTGCGATATCATCCGAGGGATGTCCGAACGCTGGCATGAGATCGTTGACTATCTCGGCGCGGCCCGTCATCGCCGGACGCTCCGGGCGTTGCGGCCGACGAAGCGGGTTGCGGTGGTCGTCCCCTTGTCGCTTCGACCCGGGTTCACCGACGACGAGGAGGTTTCGCTCCGCCACCTTGAGCGTTTCCTCGGTAGTTATGACCGCTACTTCGTCGCACCTCCCGGACTTGCGGTGACCCGGCCGGGCTTCGGGGTCAAGCGCTTCCCATCTCGCTATTTCGGCAGCTCGCTGGCCCATCGTAAGCTGCTCTTGTCGCCGGGCTTCTACCCAACATTTCGCGACTACCAGTACATCCTGCTCTACCACCTGGATGCGCTGGCGCTTTCAGACCAAATGCTCGCCTGGTGCGCGAAGGGCTACGATTTCATTGGGGCCCCGTGGGTCGCCCACCCCGATGCACCTTACGCCGGACAATCGGCCTACGAAAACAAGGTCGGGTGTGGAGGATTTTCCCTGCGTCGGGTCGAGGGGTTCCTGCGACTCCTGGTCTCTCGCGTCCCGGCGATCGATGCGGGGGACTACGAAGCCGCTCGGCCGTTCCTCTTTCTCCTACGGCGCCTCTTGATCCGCTCGCCGCTGTTCAATAACGTCCGCTGGGAGCTTGCGCGGTTACCGTATCTTTCCGAAGAACGTTTTCTGGCCAACCGTGCGGCGCATTTCGATCCCGACTTTCGCATCGCGCCGATGGAAGAGGCGCTGCGCTTTGCCTTCGAATGCGTGCCGCGTCACTGCTACGAATTGACCGGTCGAACCTTGCCGTTCGGCTGCCACGCATGGCAGCGCTACGATCGCGAGTTCTGGGAACCCCACGTGCTGAGCGCGTAACGCGTCGGGTCAACCGCGGCGGCGGAAGACGGGCTTGACAGGCCGTCCGATCAAGAACCGATCGATCCCTGTGTCCAGCGCGCGGCGGTAGATCGCCAAGGTCTCGTCAAAGACGCCGATCGTGTGGTCGATGTCGGCGTCGGTGTGGGCG
>JANNRU010000253.1:0-4281 GCA_031401755.1 Acidobacteriota bacterium
CGCAAGATGCGTGAATGGGTTCTCGGCGAGCGCTTGGTTTCGGCGAAGGAGCTCGACGCGATCGAAGAAGAGGAAACCGCGCGGGTCCAGGAAGCCAAGGAGCGTGCGTGGCAGGCCTACCTAGCCCCGATCCTCGTCGAGCGGGAGGAGCTGTCGACCCGCTTGGCGGCGCTTTCGCACAGCGCGGCAAACGGACGGATCACGGGATTGCAAGACGAGCTAGGTCGGTTGCCGCAGCCGTTCCGACGCGACCTGGTCCGGATCGCATCGGAGGCGATCTACTCGACGCGCGGCGATCGCGGTGACGAGCGAGCGCGGCTGATTGACTGGCGTCGCGCGCAGCAGCGCGCCGGGAGCGAACGCTACGCTTCCGATCTCCACAGCGACGGCGCCGGTTCGGCGCTGCACGTCCCGGAAATCGAGCCGATCTACGCGATCGACGCGGCGAACGTGCGCGGCTTCGAGATCCTGAACGCAGCGTTCGACGCCGCTCTGGCGCGCTATCCGGAGCTCGTCGCCTTCGGCGAAGACCTCGGCAAACTCGGCGACGTCAACCAGGGATTCTCGGGCCTCCAAGAAAAGTATGGCGAGCTCCGCGTCGGTGACACCGGGATCCGCGAAGCGACACTGGTCGGTCAGGCGATCGGGATGGCGATGCGCGGAATCCGTCCAATCGTCGAGATCCAGTATCTCGACTATGTGCTCTACGCGTTACAGATCCTCTCCGACGATCTGGCCACCTTGCGCTACCGATCCAAGAGCGGCCAGAAGGCTCCTGTCATCGTGCGCACGCGTGGCCACCGGCTGGAGGGGATCTGGCATTCTGGATCGCCGATGGCCGGCGTGATCAATCTCTTGCGCGGGATCTGGGTCTGCGTGCCCCGCGACATGACACGTGCGGCCGGCATGTACAACACGCTGCTGCGGGGCGACGATCCCGCGCTGGTCGTCGAGGTCCTCAACGGCTATCGGGCGCGCGAGGCGATGCCCTCGAACCTGGCCGAATTCACCGTTCCGCTCGGAATGCCCGAGGTGCTTCGGGCAGGGACGGATTTGACTCTGGTGACCTACGGTGCCTGCTGCCGGATCGCACTCGAGGCGGCCGATCTGTTGGCCCAGTACGGGGCCGACATCGAGGTAATCGATGTCCAGACTTTGTTGCCGTTCGATCGTCCGGGACGCATCGTCGATTCGTTGCGCAAGACGGCGCGGGCCTTGTTCCTCGACGAAGATGTTCCGGGCGGGGCGACGGCGTACATGATGCAGCGGACGCTCGATACGGGCGATGGGTGGCGCTGGCTCGATTCGCCACCGCGTTGCCTGGCGGCGCAGCCGCACCGGCCGGCCTACGGCTCGGACGGGGACTACTGGTCCAAGCCCAATCGCGAGCAGATCTTCGAAGTCGTTTACGAGATGGTCCGCGAGGCGGATCCCGGACGTTTCGTCGCCCTGTGAGGACGACGATTCCGGGGGCCGACTCGCGGCCCCGGACGACCGGGTTCGCGGGGTCGCTCGAGTCGCGGCCCCGGTTCGCGGCTGAGAAGCGCGAGCGCTTCGATCTGTTGCGTTTGGGGCATCATGTCGATCGGCTGGATCGAGCGCACGCCGAACCCGGCGCGTCGTAGGACGACGAGGTCTCGGCAGAGCGTTTCCGGATCGCAGGACAGATAGGCGATTCGTTCGACGCTCGATCCGCCGAAGGCGTCGAGCACACGCTCGAGAACTCCAGCGCGGGATGGATTGAGAACGACCGCCTCAGGACGCTCTTCGAGCACGCCGTGGATCGAGCGCTCGACCGAGGTCGCGAAGACCCTCGCCTCCGCGATCCCGAGTTGACGCAGCGTCGCCTTGAGATCCGCCGCCGCGCTGCGCACACCCTCGGAAAAAATCAGTCGGCGGAACTGCGCGCGCAAAGCCAGGCCGTGCGTGCCCACGCCGGCGTAGAGATCGGCGAGTGTGTCACCGCTGGCGAGGAACTCGGCGATCCGACGGTGCAACTGCGGAAGAATCGACAGGTTGACCTGAAAGAACGCTCCGGGTGAGACGCGCAGGTTCAGCCCCGCATGCGCGATCCAAACCTCACGTTCACCCCACAGGTGCTCGAGCGCGCCACGGACCACTTGTGGCCCGCCCCGCGGGTTGAAATGCACCGAGATCCCGTTCACGGCCGGACAGCCGCGCTTGAGCGCCGTCATCGGAAAATCGGGCAGTTTCTCGGATTGGAAGATCAGGGTCAGGTGCTGTTGCGCCGGATCGCTGCCACAGCGCAGGTCGATGTGTCGCAACTCGCGGGGAATCTCGCGGCTAGTGGCGAAGAGCTTTCGTAAACGTCGAGTGGTCTCCAGGAGTTCGGGTACCACGACACGGCAATCGGGTGCATCGACGACTTCGCGCGAAGCGCTGCGGAAATAGCCCAGCTCGACCCCGCCACGGTGCGGGAGTGCGACGGCCATCTTCAGGCGGATTCGGTAGGCGGCCACGAGCGGCGAGGGGAGGCAGTCCAGGAGCTCGACTTCGGCCAGATCCCGGTGCGCGCGCAGGGCCCGGGCCAGCATCTCGCGCTTGACCCGGAGTTGCTCGGGATAGGCGATGCCCAGAAAAGCGCAGGCGCCGCAGGCCTCGCCATGCGGGCAACGGACCAGCCGATCTTCGGCTCTCGCCGGTGTCTCATGTTTCATCGCCCGGCCCCGGTCCGCACGGGGTCGGGCGGCCGAACCCCGGTGAGCGTATACAATTGGCCGTTACCCCTCGCCCACAGAAGGATCGGATGACTCAACTGCCGCTGAATCGCTCGCTTGGAATGGCCGGTGCGCTCCTTGAGGGTCTGTCGGCGCCGCGCCACGCCGACCCGTTGCCGATGAGCATGGACGAGGCCCGCCGCCGTGGGTGGGACGAGCTCGACGTCGTCTTCGTCACCGGGGACGCCTATATCGATCATCCGAGCTTCGCAATGGCGATCCTCGGGCGCGTGCTCGAGGCGGCCGGGTATCGAGTCGGGCTGATCTCGCAGCCGGACTGGCGTTCTTGCGACGATTGGCGCCGATTCGGCCGACCCCGCCTGTTCTTCGCCGTCAGCGCGGGAAACATGGACTCGATGATCAACCACTACACGGCGAACCGCAAGGTGCGCAACGACGACGCCTATTCGCCGGGAGGGCGAATCGGCCTACGTCCGGACCGGGCGACCCTGGCCTACTGCCAGCGCGCACGCGAGGCTTACAAAGGTGTGCCCGTGATCGCAGGCGGTGTGGAGGCCTCGCTGCGCCGTCTTGCCCACTACGACTACTGGAGCGACACGGTCCGGCGCTCGATCCTGCTCGATTGCAAAGCCGACTTGGTCGTGTTCGGCATGGGCGAGGAGTCGATCGTCGAGATCGCGAATCGCCTTCGGGACGGGGCGACCCCTCGCGACCTGCGGGATCTGCGCGGCGTGGCCTGGGTCACGGGAGCCTCCGAGTCCGCGCCCGACGACGCGCTGGAGTTGCCGAGCTTCGATCGGGTCCGCGACGACAAGCGGCTGTTCGCCGAGGCGACGCGAATCATCCACACTGAAACCAACCCCTACAACGCCAAGCCGCTCAAACAGCAACATGGCGAGCGAACGGTCGTCTGCAGTCGGCCGCCCCTGCCGATCAGCGAGCCGGCGATGGATCGGATCTACGGCCTCCCCTACACGCGCAAGCCACATCCGAGCTACACCGAGCCGATTCCGGCGTTTGAGACGATCAAGGACTCGATCACGATCATGCGCGGTTGCTTCGGTGGTTGTACTTTCTGCTCGATCACGACCCACCAGGGGCGAATCATCCAATCGCGCAGCAAGGAGTCGATCCTCTCCGAGGTCCGCGAGATGGCAGCGGATCCGTCGTTCAAAGGCGTGATCAGCGACGTCGGAGGTCCGACCGCGAACATGTATCAGATGCGCTGTACGCGGCCGGAGGTCGAAGCAATCTGTCGCCGCCAGTCCTGCGTGCACCCGACGATCTGCAAGCTGCTCGGCACTGACCACGAGCCGTTGATCGAGGTCTTGCAGGAGACGCGCAGCGTCCCGGCCGTTCGCAAGGTGCTGGTCGCCAGCGGAATCCGCATGGACCTCGCGCAACGCTCACCCCGCTACGTTGCGGAGTTGGTCCGGCATCACGTCGGCGGGCACCTCAAGGTCGCGCCCGAGCACACCGACCCGGAGGTGCTCGACCGGATGCGCAAGCCGGCCAACGAGGATTTCGAGGGCTTTGCCGAGGCTTTCCAGAAGGAGTCGGCTCGCGCGGGCAAGGAGCAGTA
>JANNRU010000254.1:0-2182 GCA_031401755.1 Acidobacteriota bacterium
CGGGCGAGTCGGTCGGCTCGACGGTATCGGGGTGAGCCATGAACGAAAGGGAACTGCGGGTCGACGCCGAGCGCCGCATGGACGCGTCGGTCGACGACTTCAAACAGCGGCTGGGAACGGTGCGAACCGGCCGCGCGTCGCTGGCGATTCTGGACGGGATTCACGTCGATTACTACGGGACGGCGACGCCGATCCAGCAAGTGGCCAAGCTGTCGATTCCCGAGCCGACGATGATCGTCGCCCAGCCCTTCGACACGTCGACGATCGGCGCGATCGACAGGGCGATCCGCGTCGGCGACCTCGGTCTCAACCCGTCAAGCGACGGAAAGGTGATTCGTATCCCGATTCCACCGCTGACGGAGGAACGTCGCAAGCAGTTCGTCAAGAAGGTGCACGGGATGGCCGAGGAAGCAAAGACCGCCGTGCGTCAGATTCGTCGGGACGCCAACGAGGCGATCAAGTCCCTCGAAAAGCAGAGCGCGCTATCCGAGGACGATTCGAGGCGGGCGCTGACCGAGATCCAGAGCGCGACCGACCAGCGGACCGACGAGATCGACAGACTCAGCAAGAACAAGGAGCAGGAACTGCTCGAGGTCTGACCGATTTCGACGAGCCGACCTGGATTTGGGGCACCCACCCGGTGCTCGAGGCGTTGCAGCAGCGTCCGGGAGAGGTCGAGCGCGTGTTGGTCGCCAAGGAGCGGGTGCGGTTTCAGGGGCGCCTGCTGCGGGTTGCCCGGGAGGCGGGCGTTCCCGTCTCGCATCTTCCGGCGGAAATCCTTCGGGGACGACTCGGAGCACGGGCTGTGCACCAGGGCATTGTCGCGCAGGTCGCGCGATGGCCCTACTCGGAGCCGGAGGCGGTCGTTGCCACCGCGGCGGCGACAGCAGCCGGATTGCTCGTCGTCGTCGAAGGGGTAACCGATGCCGGGAACCTCGGCGCGATGATCCGCTCCTCGGCAGCGGCCGGTGGGCACGGCGTTTTGTTGTCGGCCGAGGGGACGACGGGTCTTTCAGGCGGCGTGGTCAAGGCCTCCTCCGGGGTTCTCGAGCGAATCCCCGTGGCCCGCATCGCGGACGTCGGCGAGCGTCTGGAGGATCTCGCTACGAGGGGTTTTCGGATCGTGGCCTTGGACACCGAAGGCGATGAACCCTGGGATTTGGTGCCCCTGACTGGACGCGTGGTCCTGGTCGCGGGTGGTGAAGCGCGGGGTCTCCGGCCCGGAATCTTGCGCCGCTGCCATCATCGGGTCACGATCCCGATGGCCGCGGGGGTGGATTCCCTCAACGTGGGCACCGCACTGGCCGTGATGCTGTTCGAAGTCGTCCGGCGCCGACGCGTGGGTGGGACGACCCCTTGAAAGGCCTGGGAAGGCCTGTTAGTATTTGCCGTTTGTCGGCAGGCTGGCGTAGCTCAGTCGGTAGAGCGGCGGTTTTGTAAACCGCGGGTCGGGGGTTCAAGTCCCTTCGCCAGCTCCACGCGGGCGAAGGGGGTGCAGGGTGGGATGGCCGCCGCGGGAGCTGTTGCTCGATACGTTGGAAGGAAAACATTAAGCCACTGTGGAGGGGTGCCCGAGTGGTTAATGGGAGCAGACTGTAAATCTGCCGGCCTACGGCCTACGAAGGTTCGAATCCTTCCCTCTCCACCAGCGATAGGCGGGGGCGATCCCCGAGGTGCCGGCGCCGCGAGCGAGTGAACGATTGAGAAGCGGGGCAGCAGAACGAATGAGACAAAAATCAGGCGGGAATAGCTCAGCTGGTAGAGCATCAGCCTTCCAAGCTGAGGGTCGCGGGTTCGAGTCCCGTTTCCCGCTCCAAAAATCTGGGGCCGGCCGAGCCCGGCGGCTGGGCCGGCGCCCCACTCGGGTCGACCGAGCGGCCGCCCATGTAGCTCAGTCGGTAGAGCACTTCCTTGGTAAGGAAGAGGTCACCGGTTCGAATCCGGTCATGGGCTCCACACTCGCGCGAACGGAAGTCTGAAGCAATCGACGAATTGGCCCGGGCGCCGGGCCCGGAAGAACACGACGGGATCCCTCGGGGTTGAGGAGGTCGGAGAAACGCGATGTCGAAGGAGAAGTTCGAACGTAACAAGCCGCACGTGAACGTGGGAACGATTGGTCACGTGGATCACGGCAAGACGTCGTTGACGGCGGCGATCACGATGGCGATGTCGAAGAACAATC
>JANNRU010000255.1:0-14697 GCA_031401755.1 Acidobacteriota bacterium
GTGATCGGGGCCGGGACGATGGGTCACGGGATCGCGCAGGTCGCGGCCCAGGCTGGATTGGAGGTCGTACTCTACGATCTGCTACCGGAGGCGATCGAGCGCGGCCTAGGCGCGATTCGTGCCAACCTCGAAGGCGGCGTCGCGCGCGGGAAACTGACCGCGGAGGATCGTGACGCGACCGTCGCTCGCATTCGCGGCGAACCGGATCTCGAATCCGCCGCGTCCGGTGCGCAGTTGATCATCGAGGCCGCACCCGAACGGCTCGACCTCAAGCGGGAGATCTTCGCCGCCCTCGATCGTTCGGCCGCTCCCAGCACGCTTCTGGCCAGCAACACTTCCTCGTTGGCCATCGCCAAGATCGCCGAAGGCATCTCCCACCCCGGGCGAATCGTCGGCATGCACTTCTTCAACCCGGTGCACCTGATGGCGCTGGTCGAGGTCGTGCGCGGCCCGGCCTCCGACGAGTCCAGCGTCCAGCGCGCGGTGGAGATCGCGCGAGCCATGGGCAAGGAGCCGATCGTCGTTCGCGACAGTCCGGGCTTCGCCTCGAGCCGTCTGGGGGTCGCGCTGGGACTGGAAGCGATGCGGATGCTCGAGCAAGGGGTGGCGTCGGCGGAGGACATCGACCGGGCGATGACGCTGGGCTACCGGCACCCGATGGGCCCGCTGCGCTTGACCGATCTCGTCGGCCTCGATGTGCGCCTGGCGATCGCCGAGTATCTCGAGCGCGAGTTGGCCTCCGAGGTCTTTCGGCCGCCGGCGATCCTGCGCCAACTGGTCGCTGAGGGACGGGTGGGCAAGAAAGCGGGCCGCGGTTTCTACGATTGGTGACGCGCCGGGAGCTTTCGATCTCGATGACTGTCGAGGTCAGCTCCAGCTCGGCACGCTCGACGAGCGAGTCAACGAATCGCTGCGCCGCCTCTAGTCGCTTGCGCTCGACGGGCTGTCGCTGAGTGCCACTCGTTCGTCGTAACGACCCAGCCGCCCGTTGCGGCGCACGCGCAGGACCTCTCGAAGCATGGCGAAGGTGTCATGCAGCGGGCGCACGCGGCTTTCGGTCTTGTAATACCAGTGAACCGGGATCTCGATCAGTCGCAAGCCCCGGGCACGGGCGATCCACAGCGCTTCCGGATCGAAACCCCAGCCACCGATCGTCAGGTAGGGAAAGATCCGCGACACGGCATTCGCCGTGAAGAGCTTGAATCCGCACTGGGTGTCCTGGATTCCCGGGACGATCAACAGGCGCACGATCAAATTGAAGACGCGACCCATCACGTGCCGGTAGTAGGGCTCGTCGTAGCGCACGGACCCCGGAAGCTCTCGGCTGGCGATGGCCACGTCGAAGGTTCCCGCCAGTAGCTCCGGCGGCAGGAAGCGGCCCAACTCCTCGATCGGCATCGACAGGTCCGCGTCGCAGATGAACAAAACTTCGCCGCGTCCGGCGAGCATTCCGGTCCTGACCGCGGCGCCCTTCCCCTTGAGACTGTGCAACAGTCGCACCTCGAATGGCGAGTCGATCGGGAGTGATTCTGAGTAATCGATGACCACCGCCGATGTGCGGTCGGTCGAGCCGTTTTCGACGACCAGGATCTCGGAACGGAAGGACCGTGCGCGCAGGAACTCACCGATCTGTCGGAGGGATTCGGGAAGTCGGTTAGCCTCGTTGTAGGCCGGGATGACGAGGGTCAGGAATGGCTCGCCAGTCGCTGACGTCGTGCCCATCGCGGGCTAAGATCCGCTAGGGATCAAGGCGCGTTGCGTTCGAGAGCCGGCGCGGCGGCAACGACCTCCGCGGTCACCAAGCGAAGCCGCCCCGTCGCGCGTGCCGAGCGCGGTCACGTCGGCGCTTTGACCGCGTTGATGATCTCCTGGAGCGCTAGGCGTCCGTCGGCGAAGAACATCAGCGAGTTGTCCGCTACGAACAGCGGATTCGGGATCCCGGCAAAGCCGGGACTCAGACTGCGCTTGATCACGATGACCGTCTGGGCCAGGTCGACATCGAGGATCGGCATACCGGCGATCGGCGAGGACGGGTCGGTGCGGGCCAGCGGGTTGACGACGTCGTTCGCGCCGATCACGATCGCCACGTCGGTCTGCGGGAACAACGGATTGATCGCGTCCATCTCGATCACCTTCTCGTAGGAGATGTCGGCCTCGGCGAGCAGGACGTTCATGTGCCCCGGCATGCGTCCGGCGACCGGATGGATTCCGAACAACACATTGACGCCGCGAGACTCGAGCAAGCGCGTCAGGTCGCGCACCGCATGCTGCGCCTGCGAAACGGCGAGCCCGTAGCCTGGAACGATGACCACGCGGCGCGCACTCTCCAGGAGCATGCCGATCTCTTCGGCCGAGACAGACTTGATCTTGCCCGCGTAAACCGAGTCGGCCTCGGCACCCGAGGCGATCTCGGCGCCGAGACCGCCGAAGAGCACGTTGGTCAGCGGGCGGTTCATCGCCTTGCACATGATTTGGCTCAGGATCAATCCCGAGGCGCCGACGAGCGAGCCGGCGATGATCAGCATGTAGTTGTCGAGCACGAAACCGGTCGTGCAGGCAGCCAGGCCGGAGTAGGAGTTGAGCAGGCAGACCACGACCGGCATGTCGGCGCCGCCGATGGCGATCGTGGTCAGCACGCCGAGCAGACTCGCCGCGAGCACGATGCTCCAGTACAGAAAATGAGAGTCCGGACTCGCGACGAGGAATCCGCCGGCGACGAGCGAGGCCAGGAGCAGCAGCGCGTTCAACGCCTTTTGCCCGGCAAAAATGACCGGTTTTCCGGGGATCAAGACCTCCTGCAACTTGGCATAGGCCACGAAACTGCCCCAGAACGTGACGGCCCCGATCAGACCGGAAAGGGCCGTGGCCACGAGCACCTGCGCGGAGAACTGGTCGTTGGCGCTCAGCGCCTCGCCGGCGACGAGCACCGACGCGCCGCCGCCGAAACCGTTGAGGGCCGCGACCATTTGCGGCATCCCTGTCATCTGGAACTTCGTTGCCAGAATCGCGCCGATCACCGTCCCGATGACGAGGCCGACAGTGATCAGACGCCAGTCGCCGATTCCACTGGCGGTCAGGGTCGCCACGACGGCGATCAGCATGCCGAGGGCGCCGATCTTGTTCGCTCGGACGGCCGTGCGCGGATGCGCCAGGCCCTTGAAGGTCAAGATGAAGCAGACCGACGCGATCAGATACGCGAAATTGATCAGCCCTTCGCGCATCCTCAGTCCTTGCGCCGGAACATCTGCAACATGCGGTGCGTGACCATGAAGCCGCCGACGACGTTGATCGTAGCGAAAACTACGGCCAGTAGGCCGAGCGTGGCGCTGAGCGGGCCGCGATCGACGCCGGCGGCCAGTAGCGCGCCGACGAGGGTGATGCCCGATACTGCGTTCGAGCCCGATGTCAGCGGCGTGTGCAACGTTGGCGGAACCTTGGTGATCACCTCGAAACCGACGAACATCGCCAGGACGAAGACGATCAGGGCGACGACGAGTTGTTCCATCAACGCTCCTTCGAGCCGACGGCGCCTGCCGGTGCGACGCCGAGAGCCGCGGCAACTTGCGGGTGACAGACATCCCCGGCATGGGTGACGAGCGTCCCGCGGACGATCTCGTCCGCGGTGTCGACGCTGAGTTTCCCCTCCTTCCACAGGTAGAGCAGGAGCGTCGAGATGTTCCTGGCGAACATCTGGCTCGCGTCGTGAGGCAGCGTCGAGGGCAAGTTGAGCGGCCCGACGATCTTGATTCCCTGGTCCTCGACGATCTCCCCGGGGCGTGTCAGTTCGCAGTTGCCACCACGCTCGGCAGCGACATCGACGATCACCGAACCGCGACGCATTCCGCGGACCATCGCCGCCGTCAGCAGGATCGGGGCTTTCTTGCCGGGAACGGCGGCGGTGGTGATCACCACGTCCTGTCCGGCGATGACCAAGCCGAGAAGCTCGCGCTGGCGCCGGTAGAATTCGTCGTCCATCGACTTGGCATAGCCGCCCGAGACTTCGGCCTGCGGTGCGGGCAGGTCGAGCTCGACGAACTTTGCGCCAAGACTCTGGACCTCAAGGCGTACGGCCTCGCGCACGTCGTAGGCCGACACGACTGCGCCCAGGCGTCGCGACGTGGCGATCGCCTGCAGGCCGGCAACACCGGCGCCCAGGATCAGCACTTTCGCCGGAATGAGCGTACCCGCCGCCGTGATCATCATCGGAAAAATCCGCGGCAGGTGCTCGGCCGCGATCAGCGCTGCGCGGTACCCGACGAGCGTGGCCATCGACGAGAGCACGTCCATGCTCTGGGCCCGCGTGATACGCGGGATCAGCTCGAGCGCGTGGACTGTCAGCCCGCGGGTTGCGGCCGCGAGAACGGCCTCGCGGGCAGTGAGCGGTTCCCAGAGGCCGATCAGCGTCGTGTCCTGGCGCAGGCGCTCGAGATCCTTGAAACCCTCTGTCGGATTCCCACCCGCGCCGCGCACCTGGACCAACACGTCCGCCTGCGCGAGGACAGCATCCCGGCCGGCGATCACCTGCGCGCCTCGTTGGAGGTACTCGGCGTCGTCGAAGCCTGCCGGCAATCCGGCTCCGGCCTCGATCTGCACCGCGAGTCCGGCCTTGGTCAGCGCGGGCACCGCGGTGGGGACGAGCGCCACCCGGCGCTCGCCGGGAAAGCTCTCCTTGACGACGCCTACGATCATCGATTCCTCACTCGGGCTCGAGGCCCCGCGATGCGCAGCAAACTGCACGAACGCCGCATTCTACAGGATGGCCCCGCTTCGCAGGAGCCGACCTTTGCCTGCCCCAAGGCAAGTTCCGGCCCTACTTCGGCGCGGACTGGACCCTGACCGATCGCACCGGCTTCAATATCGAAGTCAAGCGCATCGCGATCGAATCCGACGTCTCGCTGAGCGACGCTGCGGTCGGGACGGTCGAGATCGACCCGTGGATCGTCGGGATCGGCATGGGCTGGTGCTTCTGAGGGCTGGTCGTGATCCGGCGCACGATCATCGAGCCGTTCAAGTCAAGGGTGACATCGACCTGAAACGCCTGGCCTGCGTCATCGTCACGGTGACGAACAGTTCGGGAGGCGGGCAGCCGGCGTCTGAGCTTGGTGGAGACCCGGCCTCCCGGACCCCGGGGAGTTGCCGTAACTCGCAAAGATCGGCGCCCCACCTATAATGAGATTTTCATTTTCGGAGGTCTGATGCCCACGAAGAACGTTCGAAGATCGCAGGTCGGCGCGATCGTGCTGGGTTGCGCAATGATGGGGGGATCGATGGCGGCTGATGCGCCCGTAGCGGCAGAACTCGAGGCGGGCGATCCGGCGCCGAGGGTGACCTTTGCGCTCGACGATGGCTCGACCTTCAAGCTCGCCGAGGCCGGAAAACCAGTCGTGGTCTATTTCTATCCCAAGGACGAAACGCCGGGCTGCACCAAGCAGGCCTGTACCTATCGCGATCGGACGGCCGAGGTCCAGGCGCTTGGTGCGATCGTGATCGGCGTGTCGTTCGACGACGCGACGTCGCACAAGGCGTTTCGTGAGAAACATGAGCTGCCGTTCCGGCTCGCGACCGATGATGGCACACTGGCCAAAGCCTTCGGCGTCGAGTTGCAGGACTGGAAAGGTTCGTCGTTCCACTCACGGGACACCTTCGTGGTCGGCGCCGACGGAAATTTCCTCGCGGTGATTCGCAAGTCGGACCCGGTCGCCAGTGTGGACCAGGTGATCGCGGCTCTCGGCGGGGCGAAGAAGTCATAATCGCGCCGGACGCTCGCGCAACCGAGGAGGCGACGGGTCCCACGGTGATCCTGCGCCTTCACGACGTCTGGAAGACCTACCAGGAGAGCGGAGGTCGGGAGCGTCACGCCCTTCACGGCGTGTCGCTCAGCGTTGCGTCAGGTACCAGCGTCGCGGTCACGGGCCGCAGCGGCAGCGGGAAATCGACGCTGTTGCACCTCGCCGCCGGTATCGACGAGCCGACGCGGGGCTCTGTGTTTCTACTGGATCGAGAGTTATCGCGCCTTTCCGATCGTGAGCGCACGCTCGAGCGACGCAATCGGGTGGGGCTGGTCTTCCAGTTCTTCCACCTGCTGCCGCACCTGAGCGTGATCGAGAACGTCGGGTTACCCGGGCGGATCGCGGGCGATCCGGATCGGGTCTGGATGCCGCGCGCCAAAGCGCTGCTCGCGCGGGTCGGTCTGGACGATCGAGCGACCGACGCGGTCGGTCAGCTCAGCGGCGGCGAGATGCAGCGTGTCGCGTTGTGCCGCGCGTTGTTGCGCCGTCCGGCGCTCCTGCTCGCCGATGAGCCGACCGGAAATCTCGATGACGAAAACGGGCGGTTGGTGATGGACCTGCTGTTGAGTCTGGCACGCGATGAAGGCGCCGCGCTCGTCTACGTGACGCATAGCGCGGATCTGGCGGCGATGGCCGACGAACGTCGACATCTGGTCAGCGGCGAGTGGGAATAGCGCTCGCGAGGCTCAGGCGATCTGGAGGAAGGTCAGCGGCCGCGATTTTTCCAGACGATAGCGGGAAAGATCCGGCTGCACTTCGACGTGCACCAAGCCGATCTGGTTGAAGCGCACGATGCTCCGACGGGGCAGCCGCACTATCTGCCCCTCGATCGTGGCGATCTTCTTGCGCTTGCCGGGAGCGAGGCGGTCAACGCTGAAGCCGGTCTCGGGGAATTTGGCCAGGCTCGAGTGCGTGACGACGCCTTCGAGGTCGCGCAAGGGAATCGCCGAGTTGTTCGTGACCCAGACAAAGAAACGGAACTGATCGCCGGCGTGAACCATCAGGCGTCCGGGCGTCGTCAGGTTCTCGTCGATCGAGAATGAGAAGGTCAGGTGCTGACTCAGCTCGAGGTCGAGAATTCCGTAGATTCGCGAGTAGGTCATCTGGGCGCCATGCATCGGCTTCGTAGCCGGAAATCGGTTCCGTGAAACTACGGATTCTCGGCGTCCTTGCCAGCAGAATCGGAGGAATTCGGCGTCGCCCGTGGCATAATCGCGTCTCGTTCGGCGCGTCGGATCGGGCGCGCCCTGAAGATCGGAGGCCATTCGTGGTTCGTCTGCTTCGTTCCGTTGGAATCCTCGGGGTCCTACTGGCCAGCGGCATCGGTCACGCCGGAGAGGCGCGACTTCTGCGGTATGCCGATATCCATCGGGACCGCGTGGCCTTCGTCTTCGCCGGCGACATCTGGGTCGCGCCGTCCGTCGGCGGCCAGGCGCTCCGCTTGACCTCAGACGAGGGGATGGAGCTGTTCCCAAAGTTCTCCCCGGACGGCCACTGGATCGCCTTCTCCGCAGAGTACGGCGGAAATCGTCAGGTCTGGGTCGTGTCGGCCGACGGAGGGACGCCGCGGCAGTTGACCTATTACAACGACGTCGGACCGCTGCCGCCGCGGGGGGGCTTCGATTATCAGGTTCTCGACTGGACCCCGGATGGCAGGCACGTCCTGGTGCGGGCGAACCGCCTGCCGTGGAGCGAGCGGATGGGACGTCCCTACCTCGTGCCGGTCGAGGGCGGCATGGAGCGCCCGCTCGCGGTGACGGAGGGGGGCACGGGCATGCTCTCGCCCGACGGACGTCGCCTGGTCTATACCCCGATCGATCGGGAATTTCGCACCTGGAAACGTTATGTGGGCGGTCGAGCCCAGGATGTCTGGATTTATGATTTGGAGGCCGATTCGGCCGAAAAAATCACCGATTGGAAGGGGACCGACAACCAGCCCACCTGGGTCGGCGACACGATCTACTTCACCTCGGATCGCGAGGGTGGACGGCTCAACCTCTGGGCCTGGGATACGCAGACTCGCCAAACCCGCAGGGTCACCGAGCATGCGGATTTCGATGTCCTCTGGCCGAGTGCCGGGCCGGACAGCTTGGTCTACGAGTGCGGCGGCTGGTTGTGGCGCCTGGATCCGGGGACCGGCCGGAGCACGCGACTAGCGATCGAGTTGACCGGCGATTTTCCGGCCACGCTGCCGCAGTGGACCTCGGCGGCGTCGCGGATCACGTCGTTCGAGCTCTCCCGCACCGGAAAGCGCGCGCTGATCGGGGCGCGCGGCGAGATCTTCAGCGTGCCGGCCAAGGACGGTGAGATTCGCAATGTGACCCAGAGCCCGGTCGTGCGCGAGATCGGCGCGACGGCCTCAGCCGACGGCAAACGCGTGGCCTACCTGAGCGACCGCACCGGCGAGTACGAGATCTGGATCCGTCCGGCTGACGGAACGGGAATCGAACATCAAGTCACCCACGGGGGCGACATCTGGCGCTTCGATCCGGTCTGGTCGCCAGACGGCAAGAAACTGGCTTTCGGCGATAAGCGCCAGCGGCTGCGCTACGTCGAGGTCGATTCGGGGCGTGTCGTCGATGTCGATCGTGGGACTCACGGGGACATCACGACCTATCGCTTCTCGCCCGACAGCCGCTGGCTGACCTATTCCAAAGTCGTCGAGACCCGGCGCTCGGCGATCTACGTGCACGACCTCGAACGGGGCGCAAATCAAGCGCTGACCAGCGGCTTCCACAACGACGACGAGCCGGTCTTCGATCCGGGCGGGCGGTATCTCTATTTCCTCTCGGATCGCGATTACGCGCTGACCTTTAGCGCCTACGAGTTCAACTACCTCTACGCGGACGCGACGCGGGTCTACGTCGCCACGTTGGCGCACGACGGTCCAGTCTTGCTGCGACCGAAAAGCGACGATGAGCCCGAGGCCGAATCGTCGGATTCAGGCAGCTCGGCCAAAGGCAAGTCGAAAGAAAAGAAAAAGACCCACGACGAGTCGGACACGAAGAAGGACGAAGACGCCGCACCCAAACCGGTGAAGATCGACGTCGCAGGATTTGAGAATCGCGTCAAAGCGCTCCCCGGTGACGCGGGTCGCCTGCGCGCGCTGTCGGCGACCCACGATGCCGTCACTTGGCTTGCGTCAACGCGAGGCGGCGGCGACGACGAGCTGAAGATCTTCCGCCTCGACGGCGAGGAGACCAAGACGGTGCTGGCGGGCGTGCAAGCGTATGCGCTTTCGGGTGATGGCAAGAAGGTTCTCTACTCGCAGGGGCCAAAGCTGGCGATCGTCGACCTGGGGCCAGATCAGAAGCCGACGGAGGGCGCGCTCGATCTGACGCGGCTCGAGGTCTGGCGCGAGCCGCGTGCGGAGTGGAGCGAGATCTACCTCGATGCTTGGCGCATCCTGCGTGACTGGTTCTATGATCCAAAGATGCACGGCGTGGACTGGGTCGCGCTGCGCGATCTCTACGCGCCGCTGGTCCGCCACGTCGCGCACCGCGCCGATCTCGACTACATACTGGGCGAGTTGGGAGGCGAGTTGGCTGCCGGGCACGTCTACGTGGACTGGGGTGACTTTCCGCGCCCGACCCGGGTCGAAAGCGGGCTGCTCGGCGCCGAGATCGCGGCTGATCCGTCGGGCTATTTCCGTATCGAAAAAATCTTCCCCGGAGAGAATTGGGACGAGCAGTTCCGGTCCCCGTTGACCGAGCCGGGTGTCGACGTTGCCGTGGGCGATCTGATCCTCGCCGTCGACGGGCGGCCGACGAGTGAGGTCGGCAACTTCTATTCGCTCCTGCAGAAAAAGGCCGGGCGCCAAGTGCGACTCAAGGTGCACGAAAAGCCCGAGCTCGAAGGCGCGCGCGAGATCGTCGTGCGTCCGGTGGCCCACGAAACGAACCTGCGCTACTTGGACTGGGTCCGCTCACGGCGCGAGCGAGTCGATCGGCTTTCCGGTGGACGAATCGGCTACATCCATTTGCCGAACACGGCGGTCGACGGCAATCGCGAGTTGCAGAAGTACTTCCTGCCGCAAGCGACCAAGGACGCCCTGATCATCGACGTGCGCTACAACGGCGGAGGCTTCATTCCGGACCGCATGATCGAGCTCGTCGCCCGGACCCAGCTCAGCTTCTGGGTCACCCGCGCCGACGAACCGACGCCGACCCCGGGTATCGCGCACTCAGGTCCAAAGGTCTGTCTCATCAACGGGCACTCGAGCTCCGGCGGCGACGCGTTCCCTTACTATTTCCGCAAGCTCGGACTCGGGAAGCTCATCGGGACGCGAACCTGGGGTGGATTGATCGGGCTTTCCGGGAACCCGGGGTTGGTCGACGGCGGTGCGATTCAGGTGCCGACCTTCCGCTTCATGGACACTGAGGGCGCATGGGCCGTGGAAAACGTCGGAGTCGCGCCGGACATCGAGGTGGTCGATCGGCCGGAACTGGTGGCCCGGGGCCAGGACCCGACGCTCGAACGCGCGGTGGCCGAGTTGCTCTCGGAGTTGAGCCGCAATCCACCGCGCAGACTTACGCCGCCGCTACCACCGACGATTCCGCGCTGAGGCGCCTCGGATCGTCGGCGAGAGGTTAAGGTCGATGAACGGGTTCCGATGCAGCGGGTATGCGGCCAACGCACCAGGATCGTCGTTCTTACGGACAGACCCCGGCGGGCAGGGTTGAATCGCGCGAGCCGACTTGGCCCGCGCCACCACTGTCCCAGGTGCCCGCCACGTCGTCGCAGTCCACGGCGCGAACCAGGTAGTACCAACCCAAGCTGGGCCCAGGTTCCAAGGGATCTTCGATCGTCGTGTCGGGAGTGGCCTGGACGAGGCAACTCGGGGAGGTCGTGCCGAAATCGCCGCCGCTCGATCTCAACGAACCCAGGCTGCCGCGGATGACGTCATAACGCGCGGCCGTCATCGCGCTCCAGCTCACGGCGGTGCGGTTCGGCAGCACAAGTTGCGGCGTGCCGGTCAGGGGGCCTCCAGAGACGCAGATCAGCGCGATCTTCGACGCACTCACGGTCCCGGCCGTGTTGGTCGCATCGAGTCGCACCGCATAGAGCCCTGGGACGTTGTAGCTGTGCGACGGGTGTTGTGCCGTCGCGTCCGGCGGGCCGTCGCCGTCGAAGCTCCAGCCCCAGGACGAGGTGTTCGTCGACGACAGGTCGGTGAATTGGACCGCTAGAGGCGCACCCCCCGCGGACGGCTCGGCCGAGAAGTCCGGGGTCGGAAGCTCGGCGGTGTTCTTGATCAGCGTGAACGTGTCGCGCGCAGCACCGTTGTCATCGAGAAAGACGGCATCCATACGATCGCCGCGGACGTCCAGTACGAGTGAACCGAGTTCGTCGAGCGAGAGATGGATCGCCGGATGATTCAAGGGTGTTCCGGTGGTCACTTGACCCGAGCTACCGGCGACGACGTAGACGGCGCCCTCGTGGGCTGCGGGTCCGGGGCTCGCCTTCTCGTAGGCGCCGTCACCGCCGAGACGACCGTCGCCGCCATCCAGAATCATCGCCGACGTCAGCGTGTCCGACAGGCCGTAGTGGCCATCGAGCAGGAACGACCGCTCGTAGCTGTGACTGTGCCCGGTGAGCACCAAGTCCACGCCGTGGGACTCGAGGATCGGCAGGACGCGCTCACGCATCTCGCGCATTCGCGAGTCGGTATCCGAGTCGTGGTTGCCCTTGGAATAGGGCGGATGGTGCCAGAAGGCGACGACCCAGTCCTGGGAGGTGTCAGCGAGGTCGAGCTCGAGCCAGGCGAGCATCACTCCACCGATGGAGCGGTCGACGTCCTGCGAGTTCATGCAGATGAAGTGAATGTTCGCGTAGTCGAACGAGTAGTAGGCCTCGGTCGCCGAGGCCAGGCCGCCGGCCTGGCCGGCTGTGGGTAGAGTGAAGATGTCGTAATAAACGCCGGTCGGACCGGTCGGACCGGTCGAACTGGCCGAGAACGCATCGTGGTTGCCGTAGGTCGGCCATAAAGCCGTTTTCTTGAACAGGTCGGAGTACATGTCGAACGCTCCGGATTGGTACTGGCTGTCGGTGCCGTTCGGGTAGGCGTTGTCCCCGAGCATCAGCCAGACGTCGGTCGGCGTGTCCCCGGTGAAGGTTCGATAACTGTCGCGCACGGCCATCGCCCCAGAGCTGCCGGTTCCGGAGTCACCCAGAACCCAGATTCGCGTCGGCTGCCGCGTACCAGGAACGGATGGCGTGCGGAAACTGTGCTCTTCGTCGCCGCCGACGTACAACAGCGTCGTATCGCCGATCGCGTAGTAGTAGGTCGTGTTCGGGACTAGCCCGTCGACGGCGAGTTCGTGTTCGGTGCCCGAACTGAGCTGTTCGACCGAGCCGTTCAAGCTCTCGGGGTCGGTCCCGAAAGCGACCCGGCTGTTCGTCGGATCGGCGGTGCGCCAACGGACGACGACGCTGTCCGGCGTCAACAGTTGCAGATAGGGACCCCGACGGATCGTGGTCGGGGGTTCGTCGCGCAGGAGCCGCGGTACGAGCACCAGATCGGAGGAGGTCGCGTTGACGTTCCAAACCCCCACAGCGATCACGTTCGTTCCGTTGTGCAACGCCGGGATCCCCAGCGTAGAGATGTCGACGATCGGGACGTAACTCGGATTCGATGCGTTGCTCGATTCGTGCATGGCCGGGGAGGTGTTCCAGGCCGGAACCCCCGGGGGCATTTGCGGGGATCGGTAGACCTCGACGCCGTTGATCCAGGCGACCCAGCCGTCGTCGTAGTCGGCCCCGATCCGCAGATTGACGACCGAGGCGACATTGCCGATCTGGAAGGTCGAACGCGTGTAGATCGAGCGGGTTCCGGCGGGGACCGGCGTCTGGATCAACTGCTGAGCGCCGGTGGCCGTCTCGTATCCCGTACCGAAGCTCCCCGTCGGCCAATTCGAATCGTCGAACGCTTCGAGCGTCCAACTCGATCCGATCCCCGGATCGGATCCGTTCGCACGGTAGTGCATGGAGAATCCTTCCTCTACAAGAACCTGCATCTGGCCCCGCGCAGCGCCGCCGACGGCGGCCAGCGCGACCAAGATGAAGAGGATTGACGGCTGTCGGATCGAGATCAAAAGTGGCCTCCGTTGGCTTCAGCCACACCCGGGGTGCGTTCGGCAGTGACCACAATTCGCGTCGGGGTCTAGAGGAATACGCGAACCGCGATGATCGCTACGGCGACCAGGTACAGGGTACCGCAGACCGGAAAAATTCGGTCCGCGAACCATTTGGGAAGGAAAATGTCAGTCACCGAACCGCTCGCGGCTCCCCGGCGCTCGGCCAAAATCGTCAGCGGGCATTTCCAGCCCGAGGCGGCCAAGACGACACTCTCTACCAGCAGCAGTCCGACGGCGACCCCGGTCCAGGCGGTGATGCGATCGCCGAGACCGCTGAACAGTGCGTAGACGACGCACAGGCTCAGGATCCAGAAGATGAACGTATGGCAGAGCTTGATCTGGAAGATCGTGACTCTCGAGCCCTCCGGGCGGTTTCGTACCTCATCCGCCGGTGATGACGCGGAGGAGCTTGCGGACGGGGTCGTAGGCTTCATCGACCACACGCTCCTTCAATGGAATGATCGCGTTGTCGGTGATCGTGATGTTCTCAGGGCAGACCTTGGTGCAGCATTTGGTGATGTTGCACAGTCCGATACCTTGAGTCCGGCGCAACTCCTCGGTTCGACTCTCGGTGTCCAAGGGGTGCATTTCGAGCGCCGCGGTGTAAACGAGGTGACGTGGACCAATGAACTGATCGTGCATCCGGTGGTCTCGCAAGACGTGACAGACGTCCTGGCACAGGAAACACTCGATGCACTTGCGGAATTCCATCACCCGATCGACGTCGGCCTGGGCCATGCGCCAGGTTCCGTCGGGGAGGTCGGGCTTTCTGGGCTTGAACGGCTTGATGCTCTGCTTGATCCGGAAGTTCGACGAGACATCGGTGACGAGATCGCGTATTCGCGGGAAGGCTTTCATCGGCTCGATCGTCACCGGCTGGTCGAGCGGCACGTCGGACAGGCGCGTCATGCACATCAGTCGCGGCATGCCGTTGACCTCGGCCGAGCACGAGCCGCACTTTCCGGCCTTGCAGTTCCAGCGAACCGCGAGGTCGGGGGCCGCAGCGGCTTGGATCTGGTGCACCGCGTCGAGAACGACCATCCCCTCCGTCACGTCGGTCTGGTAGTCGCGGAACTCACCACCCGTGCCGTCCCCGCGCCAGATTCGAAATGTCGCGCTGGCCATTAACGCTGCTCCTCGATGATCTGCTTGAGGTCCGACCGGATCTCGGCGACCGGCGCGCGTTCCAGTTCCATCCGTCCATCGCCGTCGCGCCGCAGCACGAGATTGAACTTGCCCATCTCGGGCGACTTCTGTGGATAGTCCTCCCGGAACTGGGCGCCGCGGCTCTCTTTGCGCTCGACTGCCGCGCGCGTCACGGCTTCGGCCGAGATCAGCAAATTGTCGAGGTCGAGCGCCGTATGCCAGCCGGGGTTGTACTCGCGGTTGCCGGGGACCCCGACGCGCTCGGCGCGCAGCCGGAGATTCTGAATCGTGTCCAGCGCGCGCAGCATCTCGCCTTCGGTCCGCACGATGCCGACCAGCTCTTGCATCGCCTTCTGCAATTCGTACTGAATCGTGTACGGGTTTTCTCCCTCGGGGCGGTCAAACGGCGCGAGCGCGCGCTTGAGTGAAGCCTCGACTTGGGTCGGGTCGACCTTCGTCGCGCCCGTATCCTTGGCCCACTTCGCCGCATGCTCGCCCGCCCGCTTGCCGAAGACGAGGAGGTCGGAAAGCGAGTTCCCTCCGAGTCGATTTGCCCCGTGCAAGCCGGCTCCGCACTCACCGGCGGCGAACAGACCGCCGACCCGCGACATCTGCGTGTCCGGGTC
>JANNRU010000256.1:0-4454 GCA_031401755.1 Acidobacteriota bacterium
GGTCTTTTCGAGCGACCGTGACTCGCCGGGCAACTTCGACATCTGGGTCGCCAATCTCAACGGCAGCGGCGCACCGACGAACCTGACGCCGAACACGCCGGGAAGCAACGAGCACGAGCCCGGTTGCGGCTCGACGATCTACGCGTCGAACCGGATCGTTTTCCGTAGCGATATGGACGGCAACGACGAGATCTACCGGATGAAACTGAACGGAACGGAACTCGTGCGGTTGACTTATCACCCCTACGCCGACGAGAATCCGCAGTGGTGCGGGGACCAGATCATCTTCATTCGGGATCTGTTGGGTAAGGCGCCTTGCGGTACGGTTCTGCCGCCCACCTGCCCGTTCCCGCCTTCGTGTCCGAGTAACCCGGGCACGGACTACCAGATTCACATCATGGGCAAGGATGGTGAAGGCTTCCCCGGTCCCACGCCGCCGCTCGCGCGCGCGGTGACCTGCATCAATAACGTGGATCCCGGACCCGGCCCACCAGCGGCTTGCAACGCAAACGCCACCGCAGTGTTGTTCTATTGGCCGAGTTGCCATTCCGACGGCGCGGGGGGCCAAGACATCGTCTTTTCGGCGTACAAACCGGGAAACTACGAGGGCCGCAAGATCTATCGGCTTCCGCTGTGCGCGCAAGGTTGCTGTGCTGACGACTTCTCCGATCTTGGTCCGACGCTTACTTCGACGGCCTCCAACGTGCGGAACGATTTTCCGTCTTGGTCGCCGGGCGGGAGTTTCATCACGTTTGCGAGCACGCGCGACAGCGAGGAGGTCGGCAAATACTGGGACGTCTACACGATGGAGGCCGAGAGCGGTTCGAATGTAACCCCCGTCACCATGGGTGCGGATGGCGTGAGCAACGAAGATCCGCACTGGGCCGAGGCGAAACCGTGAGTCGTGTGGTTGCGCCACTGGCCGTGCCCGCGGCAGTCCGCCGGCGTTTCCCATCCTGGGTACTGGTGCCAGTGGTTCTCGTGTTGTGTGTCGCAGCAGCGGGAATGATCGAGATGGAGAGGATCGCCACGGTTCCGTGGAACCGGCGTTTGATGGCGCGCGCCGGGGGGCTCGATCTCGACCACGACGGATTGCGAGAGTTCGTCCTGCGTCGAGGAAGTTCGGCGTTGCTAGTCGAGATCTACGAGAGTGCCGGAGACAATTCGTTCACCCTGGCCCACAGCCTCACACTGCCTGGAGGAACCCAGAACGGTGCGTTCGCATTGCCGCTCGACGCGGGAGACGCCGATGGCGATGGATTGAGCGACCTTGTGGTCTATGGAGCGATACTCGATCGTTACCTTAGGATTTATGAGAGTGTGACACCCGACGGCTATCCGACGGCAACGCCGGTCTGGGAGTCTCCCGGTTGGAACGGCCAAATCATCGGCGGAAAAATTGCGGATACGGATCGAGATGGAAAGACAGAGATAGTCATCCGCGGGTATGCTCCGGGATTTGACGAGGCTGCGAAGACCGAGTTCGAGAATACGGGAGACAACAGCTACGAGCAGATTTACTACTTACCGCTCCCGGGGGAGTACCAAGCAGTGGGCGTCATGCGCGACCTCGACCAGGACGGTCGCGAAGAAATCGTGTTCTGCCGTACTGGTATCTGCCGCATGGTCGAAGCCATGGGCGACGACAGTTTTGTGGAAGTGTGGAGCGGAACCCTGATCCACACTGACGGCCAGGCCGTGAACGCTGGGGTCCTCGAGGAGGGGGGCGATTTGGATGGCGACGGAAAATGGGAGTTCCTCGTCGGGGGCCTCAAAACCATCTCGTCCGGGAGTGATCCTGCCATTAATCTCCTGTATCTGTTCGAGTCGACCGCGGACGACGCGTACGAAATTGTCGCGACATTCACGAAACCGGTGAATTTGGAGTCTCCGATAAGGGCGACGATCGCGGACGTCGATGGGGACGGTAAGCGCGAAATCGTCGTGGTGCTTCAGACCGGGATCTCCATCTACAAGAACACGGGCGACAATGCTTGGAAAGAAATCTGGCTCGAGACGGCCGTCCACCTGACGAACTTCGCGCTGGACGCCGGCGACCACGATGGCGACGGAAAGGAAGAAATCCTGTTTCGGGAAGCAGACAATACGACCGGGATCTACGAGATCGACCCACTGGACGCCGTCGACACGGACGCCGACGGGGTCGTCGACGCGATCGATAACTGCCCGACGCAGTCCAATGGCGGCCAGCAAGACGCCGATGGCGACGAGGTCGGCGACGCCTGCGACAACTGTGTGCAAATGCCGAATCCAACTCAAGGGCCGGCGGCGCTGGGCCGAATCCTGCAGGCGACGAGTCCGCAAAAATTTGACTGGGAAACCACGATCGACGTGCTCTACGCTCGGGGTCCGCTCTCCGCCGTCGGTACCTACACGACCGACGTCGTGCAAGCCGTGCCGCACGCGAGCGAGCTCTCCGACGCCACACAGCCCGCCGCTGGATCCGGTTTCTACTACCTGGTTCGCCCAGATTGTCCGGCCGGAAGCTGGCAGTCGACTGTCGGCGCCGAGCCGGAACGGGATCTCGTGCTGCCGTAACAACACCGTCGGGGGACCGTTCGTGTCGCTTCTGCGCGGGTTCGGTCCCATGACCTACGCCACAGGATCGTGATGCACTGACTCGCTAGTGTGGTTGCTACGCCACCGAATTGAATCGGGGCTTTTGACGCGATGACCGCATCGAATCGAGTCGCCTCGGGAACGAAATCGAGCAGCCGCTCAAGCAAGATCGTGATCGAGGAGGCAAGAATTCCGCGTCCGCGCACACGAGTCCACGCTTCCGACGAATCGAATCCGCGGAATCGCTCAGGCGACTCGACGCAGCTCGATGATCGGTAGGTGTTTCCGTCCCTCGAAGTAGCGGACGTCGAGACGCAACTCACGCGCCCACGTCGCACCACTGCGCCAGTGCGGCCGCGTCTCGAACCGGTGATGCGGCGGCGGCGGTCGATCTTCCCGCATCTCCTTCGGCGTTCGCCCATCAAGTGTCGTGTGCGGACGGACTTCGTTGTACCAGGTTGCGTAGAGTTCCAGCTCCCGCCGCAGTGTCTGCTCCGACAGCGGCACGAGCAACCGCCGCGTACACTCTTGCTTGAGCGACAGAATGAAGCGCTCAATGATGCAGATCCCCGCGACCTCGCCCAGCCGCCCGTACCGCGGCCGGATGTCGCGTCGCTTGGCCCACGCCTTGAACGACTTGCAGAAGAACTGTGTCCCCCGATCACTCAAGATGTAGCGCGGCTTCTGCTTGCTGCGCCGGACAGCACGATCGAGGAATTGCTGGATCTGTTGCGAGCTCGGAGCCGCGCGGAACACCGCGAAGCCGACGCAGGCGCGTGTGAACTGATCGACCAGGACCGCCACGCACCAGCAAAACGGCCAACGCTGCGGCAGCGAGAAGGGGAGCCACGGAACCCAAAGCCCAGCGCGCGTCGGGACGGCCGTGAGGTCGAGATGCCAGGTGTGACCCGGATACCTGGCGATGACGGGGCGGCGATTCGTGGATTCGGGCTCCGAGCCTTGATCCTCGGGTCCCGTCGCATCGCCGGCGAACCGTCGAACGGTCGTGACGCCCAATCGCAGGCCGGCGCGACCGAGGACTTGCGCGATCCGCGCATGGCCCATCGCCGGGAACAGCGCCTTGAGCTGCTGAACCAGAAGGCGGACGAAGTCGGGGTAGCGGTTGACGGGCTCGACGGTTTGGACGAGCGGCCGCTCCCCCGGCTCGTCGACCCGACGTATCCACTCGCTCAAGGTCTGGATGTCGATCAGAAACACGCGTGCCGTCTCCTCCAGCGTCCAACCTCGGGCCGCGCGAAGCTGCAGGATGCGCAGGCGCGAAGTCGGAACGTAGTGCGGCCGGCGGCGTTGCGGCGCTCGCTCCCAGCGGCCGTCCTTGATCGCGAGCTCCTCGCCCAGGAGCGCAACCTCGGTCGTCGCCTGGTCAAGCCCGGCGCGGAGCCTGGCTTGTCCGGTTCCTCGTCCGCGAGCGTAGGACAGCGCGACACTAGCCAGGGAGATTGCGTTCAGAACGCCGGACTTGACGTGCTTCGACCATTGGTCGGGGAGGCGGATCGTCTTTGCGGCCATGGGAACTCCCGCGGTTGCGGGGAAACGTGATGCAATTCGGGCGAGCGGTCAACGAGGGGGGAGGGGCCATTCGATCATTCACGGGCTCCCAACCTGCAGAGCCAGCTCTGGAGACCCCAGCCGAGCCTGTCGCCTTGCTGAGGCCGTGTCACGGCAGCGAGCGAGTCTACGACTTGCCTGGCGTCTCGACTCGATCTATATTGATCGCTGAATGGTGACGAAACGTGGGTCTAAACCGAAGCCGCGGCAGCCGACGATCTTCGGCGCTGGCCGGAAGGGTGTCCTGGTGGTGCTGTTCGTGCCAAGTGTCGAGCGGGACGGAACGACGGCAATCGACCAGCAGT
>JANNRU010000257.1:0-2312 GCA_031401755.1 Acidobacteriota bacterium
TACATCGGGTAGATGCACCAACGGTCGCCGGTGCGGTGGTGCCAGGCACGAAGGATCCTGTAGAGCACGGGGTCGCGGAAGTTGACGTTGCCGGAGGCCATGTCGATCCGCGCCCGCAGCGTCCGCGAGCCGTCCGGAAACTCGCCGATCCGCATGCGTCGGAACAGGTCGAGATTTTCTCCCACGGTCCGACTGCGGTAAGGACTGTCGCGCCCCGGCTCGGTCAGAGTGCCCCGGTACTCACGAATCTGGTCGGCCGTCAGATCGCAGACGTAAGCCTTGCCTTTGCCGATCAGCTCAACGGCCCAGTCGTGCAACTGCTCGAAATAGTCCGAGGCGTAGAGGGCCGCGTCGCCCCAGTCGAAGCCGAGCCAGCGCAGGTCCTCCTCCATTGCGCGCACGTACTCGATCTCTTCCTTGATCGGGTTCGTGTCGTCGAATCGCAGGTTGCAGCGGCCACCGAAGCGCTGGGCCAGTCCGAAATTGAGGCAGATTGCCTTGACGTGGCCGACGTGCAGGTAGCCGTTCGGCTCTGGCGGAAATCGCGTCCGCACGACGCCGCCGTTCTTCCCTCGACTGACGTCCTGTCGGACGATCTCGTCGATGAAATTCGACGGTCGTACGGTCTCGCCGTCGGCTGCGGGAGTTTCGGGAGTCTCGGACACGCTCGATCGCCTCCGCCGTCGCGAATGTCGCGAGACTATACACCACCGGCCGTCGACGGGAGCGCGCGCTCCCCGTGAGGTCAGGCGGCAACGGCGGCAAGCGCGTCGTCGACTCTGCGCAACGTGCGTTCGCGCCCGAGAATCACCAGCGACTCGTAGAGCCCGAAGCCGATCGCCTTCCCGGTCACGGCGACCCGCACCGCTTGGACGACCGCGCCGATCTTCACGCCTTCCGCTTCGGCGAAGGCGACGAATTCCCGCTCCAAGCTCGCCGCGTCGAACGGATCGATCTGCGCCAGGCGCTCCCGCAACGAGCGCAGTCGCACGATCGCTCCGACGGGCTTGATGAGCCAGCGCTCGACCGCCGTCGGGTCACGCTTGAGCGCGCCGTCCTCGACGAAGAAGTCATCGTAGTCGATGACGTCTCCGCCGATCTCGATCCGATCTCCCGCCGCCTCGACGACGCGCAGCGCGCGCTCACGCGCCGACGGTGACGCCGGAGTCGGCACGAGTCCCGAACGCTCGAGAAACCCTAGCGCCATCGCGGTTCGCCGCTCGACCGACAGCGCCTGCATGTAGCGCGACTGGAAGGCGACCAAGCGCTTGGCGTCGAAGCTCGCCGGAGCGCGATTCACGCGTTCGAGCGTGAAGTGACCGATCATCTCGTCGCGACTGAAGTTTTCCGTGCGGTCGTCGAGGGCCCAGCCCAACAACAGGAGGTAGTTGACGACAGCCTCCGGCAGAAAGCCGGTCTCGCGATAGAAATCGACGACCACCGGATTGAATGACTCGGGTGTCATCGCCAACCCCAAGCGCTCGGCGATGCGGCTCCCGCGCTCGTAGAGCGCGCCGAAGTCGGGGTTCTTCAGGTACCGCTCGAGCTTGCGCTTGCTCAGCTTGTTCTTGCTTCCAGGCTCGGCGACGAACGGCAGGTGCGCGAACTCCGGACGCTCCCAACCCAGCGCATCGTAAACGAAGAGTTGCCGCGGCGTATTCGACAGGTGCTCCTCGGCACGGATGACGTGACTGATCTCCATGTCGTGATCGTCGACGACCGTCGCCAGGTTGTACAGGCACGAGCCGTCCGCGCGCTGCACGACGTGGTCCTGCTCTCCGACCCAGTCGACCTCGACGACGCCGCGAATCCGATCGTCCAGACGGCAGCGACCTTCGCGCGGCAGCTTCAGCCGGACGACGCCGCGGCGTCCTGCAGCTTCGAATCTTTGCCGGTCCGTGTCGGTCTCGGCCAGGAAGCGCCGGGAATAGACGAAGCGGCGACCCTCTTTTTCGGCCTCTTGGCGCTCGGATTGGAGTTCCTCGGCGGTTGCGAAGTCGTGATAGGCCTGGCCGCGCTCGACGAGCTCGCGCACGACCTCGCGGTAACGATCCTGGCGCGCCGACTGGTAGTAGGGCGCGTGCGGCCCGCCGATCTCGGCGCCCTCGTCCCAGTCGAGGCCCAGCCAGCGGAAACCGGCCAGGATCGGCGCCAGCGCGGCCTCGACGTTGCGCTCCTGATCGGTATCGTCGATGCGCAGGACGAACTGGCCGCCGTGGTGCCGCGCATAGAGCCAGTTGAATAGCGCCGTGCGCACCCCGCCGATGTGCAAATAGCCGGTCGGGCTCGGCGCGAAACGGGTCCGGACGGGG
>JANNRU010000258.1:0-3833 GCA_031401755.1 Acidobacteriota bacterium
TGTCGGCGTCGGTGTGGGCGTAACTCACGACCAGCGATGGCGCGAGCAGGCCGCGGCGGATCGTCTCCTGCAGGACGAGCGTGCGGAACGCAGGCGAGATCTCCCGCTCGGCATCGCGTGCTTCATAGACCAGACAGCACGGCCGGCCGCGCAGGATGAAGTGGTCCGCGAGCCCGTACGACGCGGCCGATCGTCGAATTCCTTCGGCCAACCGCAGGCCCTGGCGCCACAGCGTCTGGATGACCGGCTCGGATTCGTAGACGTGGATCGTCGCCAGCGCCGCAGCCAGCGCGTGGCCCTCGGCGCCGTGAGTTGTCGAGAGCAAGAAGACCCGATCCCGCTCTTCAACGAACCCGCCTAAGCGCATCAACTCGCGCTTGCCGACGAGGGCCGAGATCGCAAATCCGTTTCCCAGCGCCTTACCAAACGTGGACAGGTCCGGGACGATGCCGTGGAAGCGCTGCCCACCGCCGATGTGCCAGCGAAAACCGGTGATCATCTCATCGAGGATGAATACGGTTCCCTGATCGCGGCAAATCGATTGCAGCTGGCTCAGAAAGCCCTGTACCGGCGGGTTTTCTTTTTCCGGTTCAAGGATCACGCAGGCGATCCTGCCGGGGTATTCGTTGAACAGCGCGTGTACGCTGTCCAGGTCGTTGTAACGGAACTTCACGGTGAGTTTCCGCGTGGACTCAGGAATCCCGGCGGCCATCGGCGTGCTGCCGATGTACCAGTCGTCGCCTGAAAAAAAGGGATGATCCGCACAAACCGCGACGACGTCCCGGCCGGTGTAGGCGCGGGCGAGTCGGACGGCCGCCGTCGTTACATCGGAGCCGTTCTTGGCGAACTTGACCATTTCGGCGCCGTGAAACAGCTCGAGCACCTTTTCCGCGCAGCGCAGCTCGATCGTCGCCGGCCTCGTGAAGTTCGACCCGTGGGCCAACTCGGCTCGAGCAGCCTGGATGACAGTGTCGTGAGCGTGGCCCAGCGTGACCGCACGCAGCCCCATTCCGAACTCGATGAACTCGTTACCGTCGACGTCGAAGACTCGGCAGCCCTTCCCGCGTTCGATGTAGGGAGCGATCGATTCCGGGAACTGGTCGTCGCCTTTGGCGTAGGTGTGGGCCCCGCCGGGTATCGCGGACTGAAATCGCGATCTGAGCGCCAATGACTCTTCGAAATTCATCTCGGGATCGAGCCTCTCACGGAACGCGGCCGACCGGGTGCTGACGATCATACGACAGCGTCCATCGTCGGTGCGATCTCGCGGCTCGAATCGGCGAGGCGCGGAACTGATCTAGAATTCAGCTGGGCGCGATGAGTTCGGAGGATCCGATGAGTCAGCCACTGCTCTGGGCCGCTGCGGGGAGCCTGGCGATCGTCCTGTCAGTCTGCGGGGCCGAGGCCGATTGGTCTGCTTGGCGTGGGCCGCGGCAAGATGGCACCGCCGCCCCCGGAAGCCTAGCCCACGCGGCGCATGTCCGGGTCGAACTGGATTGGAAGCGGCCGTTCGGCAGCGGCTACTCCGGGATCTCCGTCGTCGAGGAGTCGCTGGTGACGATGGCGGCGGAGGGTGACGCCGACCGGCTGATCGCGCTCGACGTGGCGACCGGTATCGAGCGCTGGCACTTTCGAATGAACGATCGGTCGCTGGGCCACGACGGTTCGGACGACGGTCCATCCTCGACGCCCGTCATCGCGGGCGACACGGTGTACGCACTCGGCGCGGGCGGACGGCTCGTGGCGGTCGCCCTGGGCGATGGCGCACTTCGCTGGGAGCGCCGTCTCGTCGAGACCCTTGGCGCGGTGCCGTCGGAGTTCGGGTTTGTCACGACGCCGCTCGTCGTCGACGACCTCCTGATCGTAGCAACCGGGGGCGAGCGTGGCGCGTTCACGGCATTCGATCGCAGCACGGGCGAACTGCGCTGGCGCGCCGGGACGGAGCGCGTCGAGTTCCAGTCTCCAATTCTGACCGAGCTCGGTGGGCAGTGGACGATCCTGGCGTTGGGCGGGGAACTGCTGGTCGGCCTCGACCCGCGCACGGGTCGTGAATTGTGGAGCCTGGACTACGGGGCCGCGCCGCGTTACAGCACGAGTGCCGTGGTCCCGATCGTCGGAGGTCGATTGCTGCTCAATCCCTGGCAGGACACGGTGCTCTATCGCGTGGTCCGGGCGGGTGAGACGTGGATCCTCGAAGAGCATTGGCGCGATTCGACGCTCGATGCGCGGCTGGCGACCTCGATCTGGTATGACGGACACATCTACGGGTTCGACGGGAGATTTCTCTCCTGCGTGGACGGAGAGAGCGGAAAGCAGATCTGGAAGTCGCGTCCGCCCGGCGGAAGTGGATTGATTTTGGTCGACGGACTGTTGGTGGTCCTCGGAAACGACGGAGATCTCGTCGTCGTCGAGGCCACGCCCGTGGGGTATCTCGAGCGCGGGCGTGTCCAGGCGCTCGGCTCAGGATCGGTGACCTATCCCAGTTTTTCGAACGGCCGAGTCTTCGTGCGCAACACGAAGGAGCTGGCCGCGATCCGACTCAGTGCTGCAGACGCCCCGATCGCGGCCGCTCGGCCCCCGACCGCCGCGGAGGGCAAGATGGCCTCGCTGATCGAGAGGGCGCGAAAGTCAGACAGCCCTCGAAGCGTCGTCGATGGGTTCATGCGCGACCAAGCGCGCCTACCGGTCATCGAGGGCGACGGACTCGTCCACTTTCTTTGGCGCGGCGAGGCGAAAGACGTCGCGATCGAGAGTGCACATCTGGGATGGGAAGAGACTGCGTTGACGCGCGTCGACTCGACCGACCTGTGGTACGCGAGCGCGCGGCTGGCCCCCGATCAGCGGCTGGAGTATCGATTCAACGTCGACTTCGAACGTGTGGGACCCGACCCGGTAAACCCGCACCGCGTGCCCGCGGAGTGGGGTGCGGACTACTCGGTCGTCGAGATGCCCAGAGTCGTATCCGCGGAATGGCTGTCGGACTGGAGTGGTGCCGACGGCGGGACCATCGAACGGATCCAGTATCGCGGCGGGGAGCCGGCCATCGAACGTGAGCTCGTCGTTTGGCTTCCTCCGGGACATCGTCCGGACGGCCGGAGCAAGCTCTGGTTGGTCACCGAGGGACCGAGTTGGATCGAGAAGGGGTTGATCCTGAACCTCTTACGTCATCGCGTGGGTCACGACGTTGCCTCGCTCGCCGTGGTCTTCATTGGACCGCCCAAGGCAGGCACCGACGAATTGGCAGGCCCGGCCACGTCAGCGTTCGTCAACATGCTGGCCGACGAGTTGGTCCCAGAATTGACCCGGCGATTCGGCCTGTCGACCCGCGCGGCCGACCACGCGATCTCGGGGCGCTGGAGCGGGGCGTATTCAGCAATTCTGGCAGGGCTGGAGCGCCCCGAAGTCTTCGGCGCGGTGGCCGCGGTCTCGATCCTCGCGCGAGACCAACTCGCAGCGCTGTCCGCACGGATCGTGGCGACCGCATCCAGCGACCAACGCTTTTTCGTTTCGTGGAACCGCTACGAGCGTTGGGAGGCGGCGACGATGAGCGAGACGATTCTGGTCGCACTCCGCGAGCGCGGGTACCGAGTGGAGGGGGGGGAGCGGCCCGACAGCGCGGGTTGGGGCGGTTGGCGAGCCTGGCTGGGCGAGTCGCTCGGTCGCCTTTATCCCGCAGGGAGTCCTTGATCGCTCCCACGGTGGCCGCGAGGTTGTGGGATGCGGGTCCGAGCCGGGTGAATTGACTCGACCTGCGACGTCAACCGGTCTAGAGCCTGTTCAGGCTAAGGTGTCGCGGCTTGTGCGGACCCGTCGTGATCATGGACGCGTCGCCA
>JANNRU010000259.1:0-6208 GCA_031401755.1 Acidobacteriota bacterium
CGGGGGTGTGGGGATGGGCGCTGGGCCCGCGCAATTCTAATGGGCTCGCGCGCGCGCGGGACCGCCGTGTTCAGCAACACGGCGTCGACACCGAGCTCGAATGCAACCGCGACATCCGAAGCCGTCCCCACGCCGGCATCAACGATCACTGGGATCCGCACGCGCGCGCGTAACAGCTCCAGATTGTGGGGGTTACGAATCCCCAGGCCCGAGCCGATCGGTGCCGCGAGCGGCATCACCGCCGCCGCGCCGAGGTCCTCGAGTTTCTTGGCAGTGACCGGGTCGTCGTTGGTGTACGGGAGGACGACGAATCCTCGGTCGACCAAGAGTCGCGCGGCCTCGAGCAGTCCCTCCACATCTGGCAGCAGGGTCTCGTCGTCGGCGATCACCTCGAGCTTGATCCAGTTCGTTTCCAGTGCTTCGCGCGCCAACTCGGCGGTCAGCACCGCATCGGCAGCCGTGAAACAACCCGCGGTGTTCGGGAGCAACCCCAAGCCGCGGCCACGCAGCGCGTCGTAAAGATTCTCGGTTGTCGCGCCCAGGCCAACGCGCCGGACGGCCACGGTGACGAGCTCGGTGCCCGAGGCGGCGAGCGCGTCGAGCAGGATTTGGCGACTCGGATAGCGCGCGGTCCCGAGGAGCAGTCGCGAGCTGAGCTTCCGCCCACCGAGGGTCCACGGATCGTTGTCGAGATTCATCGTCAGCCTCCTTGCACGGCACCGACGATCTCGATCGCATCGCCTTCGACGATCCTTCGCGCGGCCCAGCGCGCGCGCGGGACGATTTCGCGGTTGACGGCAAGCGCGATTCCCGCGGCTTCTGGGTCGTAGCCCAGCTCACCTAGCGCGTCGTGGATCGTGACCGCATCGATTCGCACTCGTTTGCCATTCACCGAAATTTCGAGGCCTTCCGGGGTCACCTCCGGTTCCCCACGTCGAGCGGAACCTTCGACGGCGTTGGGTGGGGTCGGAACGGCGCCAGCGCCTCGGGGCAGCGCCCGCTGACGATCCAATCCGCCAAGTGCCTCGCCGTGGCCGGGGCGAGCAGCACGCCATTTCTGTAATGCCCCGTCGCGACGAACAGGCCGCGACACTCGGTCTCCCCGATGCGCGGCAGGTGATCGTCGAACGCCGGACGCCAGCCGTGAGCGAGTCCTTCAAGCTCCAGCTCGTAGATCGCGGGAACGATCTCGAACGCACCCCGCAAGAGATCGAGCATCGCCCCGGCGGTCGGACGATCGTCGAAGCCGACCACCTCGCAGGTTGCTCCCACGAGCAATGTGCCGTCGCCGCGCGGGACCAAATAAGCGCGCGGAGCGCGGATGACATGGCGCAACAGTCGCTCGCCGCGCAGCCGCACGAGCTGCCCCTTCACCGGGCGGATCGCCGGCGGTACGGCG
The DNA here is from genome assembly GCA_031401755.1 of Acidobacteriota bacterium. Classification (GTDB taxonomy): domain Bacteria; phylum Acidobacteriota; class Polarisedimenticolia; order Polarisedimenticolales; family Polarisedimenticolaceae; genus JANNRU01. Next base: position 1,400 of record JANNRU010000259.1, read on the forward strand.
AGCGGCAGTCGCGGTAGCCCGCCAGGATGCGCGCCGGTGGCCACGACGACCGTCTCGCAGTTCAGGTACCGTGGATCGCCGTCCGACTCCCTGATCTCGACGCCGATCACCTGCCCGGCGCGGGCCTGCACGGCGTGAACCGCATGTCCCTCGAGCACCTGCAGCGCGGCTGATCGGAGTGCGGCGGTCAGGCTCGCCGTAGCGGCGCGCGGATCCACCTGGTGGTCCGAGGCGAGCACGAGGCCACCCACGACGCGCGGCGACAGCCGCGGTTCCAGCCGGCGCAATTCGAGCCCAGACGCGCGTCGGACGGGAAGCCCCTTGGCCGCGAGGGTCCCCGCCAGATGCTCCAGCTCGGCCGCATCGTCGCGATCCAGGGCGACGGCCAGGGTCCCGGTGTCGTCGTAGCCCAGGTCGAGCTGCGAGGCGGCCCGGATCTCCCGGGCGAAGTCGGGCCACAACTCCCGACTCTCCAGAGCCAGCGTGAGGAGTTCGCCGGACAAGTGCTCGGCCTCGCAGATCGGGGCCAGCATTCCGCCGGCGGCCTGCGAGGCCCCAGCACCGCAAACGGCGCCCTCGAGCACCAGCGGGCGGCGACCCCGTCGATGGAGCTCCCAGGCGATCGCCAGACCGATCACGCCGCCGCCAACGACGACGACGTCAGCGTTCGCGGACGGATTGCTCGTCATGGTCCCTGTTCCTCGAAAGCCAGGCCTCCACCGCGTCGCGAAAGCGAGCGGTAGCCCGCCCCGCGTCGTCGGCGTCGGCGATCGCCGACAGCACCGCGATGCCATGCGCCCCGGTATCCAGGAGCTCGGCCACTCGCGAGACCTCGATCCCGCCGATCGCGATTACCGGCAGCCCCACAGCGCGGACGATCCGGGCCAGTCCGTCCAAGCCCAGCATCGGCGCGGGCCCGGCCTTAGACAGCGTGCCAAAGACCGGACCCACCCCCAGGTAGTCGATCGGCAACCGTGCGACCGCGTTCGCCTCGGCGAGGTCGTTCGCCGTGCGTCCAATGATCGCCGTCGCCCCGAGCCTCTCGCGCGCAATCGCGGCGTCGAGATCGTTTCGTCCCAAATGCACGCCATCCGCGCCGGCAGCGAGCGCGACATCGACGTGATCGTTGACGATCACCCGTACGCCGTGACGCCGCGCGATCGCGACCAGCGCCGCCGCATCGCGAATCCTGTCCGCAGTCGTCCGATCCGTCTTATCTCGAATCTGGATCACGGCGGCACCGGCTTGTGCGGCACGTTGAGCGAACTCTTCGGGAGCGACACCCAGTGCCCCCGGTCGTGTGATCACATGCAGTCGGCCGAGCGATTCTCGGGTCATGACGGAGCGTCCAGCTGCGATCCGCGGCCGAGCACGGCCAGGGGATCGGTCGGTCCTTGGCCGCCGCCGATGGCCCAACCCAATCGCAGCGCTTCCTCGACCAACCGTTTGGCCGAGATGATCGCGCTGTCCAGCGACATCCCGCGGCCGAGGCCCGCGGCGATCGCCGAGGCCAGGGTACATCCGGTCCCATGGGTGTGCCGTGTCGTGATCCACCGGCCCGCGAATACATGCGTGGTCTGTGCGGTGACCAGTAGATCGCTCCCCCGTTCCGCTCCGGCCAGGTGGCCCCCCGTGATCAGGACTGCACGCGCGCCGAGGTCGATCAGGCGGCGGCCAGCTCGCGCTGCGTCGGCGAGACTACGGACCGCAATTCCCGTGAGTCGTTCCGCTTCGGATGCGTTCGGGGTGATCAACGTGGCGCGCGGCACAAGGCGGGCCAGCAACTCCGGAACCGCCGACGCGGCAAGCAACTCGCACCCGTCGGAGGCGTGCAGCACCGGGTCGAGCACGAGCGGGACGCACGGTAGGCGGTCGGTCGCCGCGCCGACCGCTCGTACGATCCGAGCCGTCCCAAGCATCCCGATCTTGATCGCGGCGACCTCCAAGTCGTCGAGCACCGCGTCGAGTTGCTCGGCGACCCAAGACGCCGGCAGCACGCGGACCTTGCGGACGCCGCGCGTGTTCTGCGCGGTGATTGCGGTGATGACGGTCGCGGCATAGGCCCCCGCCGCCTCGATCGCCTTGAGATCGGCCTGGATCCCGGCCCCGGCGGTCGGGTCGGATCCGGCAACGGCGAGCACGATCGGACGCATCGGAGAACCCACCCGCTCCCACGCGAATCGTCGGCTGGACCTCCGACAAGCGTCAGACCACGAATCCTTGGGTATAGTAGCCCATCCGGGGCGTTGACCGACCCGGGCCCGAGGAGATGATGGCGGGTTCAATCACGGCGTTCAATCCGTCCGAGTTGGCGCGCTACGGGCGGCAGATCGTGCTCCCGGAGATCGGCCTGGAAGGTCAGCAAAAACTGCGGGCGGCCTCGGTTTTGATCGTCGGCGCCGGTGGCTTGGGCTCCCCCGCGGCACTGTACCTGGCCGCGGCCGGGGTCGGCCGACTCGGGCTGGTCGAGTTCGATGCGGTCGAGGCGAGCAATCTCCACCGGCAGATCCTTTACGGAACACGCGACATCGGCCGCCCGAAGCTCGTCGTCGCCCGCGAGCGGCTGGCCGACTTGAACCCGCACGTCGAGATCGTGACCCATCCTGGACGTTTGGACGCGAGCAACGCGCGGGAGTTGATCCGCGCCTACGACCTCGTCCTCGACGGAACCGACAATTTCGCGACGCGCTATCTGGTCAACGACGCTGCGACACTCGAGCGCCGACCGAACGTCTACGGCAGCATCTTCCGTTTCGAAGGCCAAGTCTCGGTCTTCGACGCGACCCGCGGTCCCTGCTACCGCTGCCTGTTTCCCGAGCCCCCACCGGACGGTGCGGTTCCCAACTGCGCCGAGGGCGGCGTCCTGGGCGTCCTTCCCGGGATTGTCGGCTCGCTTCAGGCGACCGAGGCGATCAAGCTCATCGTCGGCTGTGGTGAACCGCTTCTCGGACGCTTGTTGCTCATCGACGCGCTGGAGATGCGCTTTCGCGAACTCGTGCTCCGCCGCGTAACGGACTGCGCGCTATGCGGAGAGACACCGACGATTCAGGAGGTCCAAGATCTCGCCGTCGCCTGCGGGGTCGCCGAACCCGTGACCGAATCCGATATCGAGCCGCACGAGCTCAGGCTGCGACTCCAAAACGCGGATCCGCCGGTTCTGCTCGACGTTCGTGCCAACTTCGAACGCACGATCTGCAGGCTGCCCGGCGAGACTTGGATCCCGTTGAACGCACTCGCCGCCCGCCGTCACGAACTCGATCCGGAACGAGAGGTCGTCGTTTACTGTCATCACGGTGGCCGCAGTCAGGCGGCGGTCGAATTCTTGCGGCGAGAGGGCTTTGCCCGAGCGCGCAACCTGGTCGGAGGTATCGATGCCTGGGCCAAGACGGTCGAGCCGACGATGCCGCGATACTGATCCATGCTCCGGCGTCAGGGTTCCGGCTCCGCTTCGACTTCCGCAGCGACGCTCGCATAAAGTTGGATGTCTCCGCGAGCTCGAACTTGCACGGTCGGTCGATTTCCGCCGCCGAGCTTGCCGCTGGCGCTGCGCTGATCGGCGGAAATGACGATTTCCGGTAGGTCGGACTCGATCGTCCCTTCCGTGGACTCCGCCGCCACATGGCACGCGGCCCCCGCAGGGAAGGACATCGTCACGTCCTGGCCCGTGCTTTCGACCAGACTGTCTTGCGGCGGCGCTGCAGCCCAGTCCACCTCGGCCGATCCCCCGGTCGATCGGAGCTGCAGCGTTCCCGTCTGACCGTGGACCCGGACCTCCCCTTCGAGGTTCTTGATCTTGACATCCTTGGCCGCGCCTTGGATTTCGATCTCGCCATAATCATTTTCGATGTCGATCGCCGCGTCGGCTTGCCGCACGACGATCGAGGACTCGCGCAAGCGCAGTGTCGCCGCACCGGTGAGTCCCGAGAGATCGATGCGTGCCCGTTCGCCTCGAATCGCGGCGCGCCCGCGAATGTCCTGCAGCGTCACCTCGCCACCGGTCATTTCAAGGTCGAGCTGTTCGCCGCAGAAGGCGCCGATCAGGTGTCCATCTCGGGCCGTGATGCGCACCAGGCCGGGCACCTGCATGCACTGCGCGTCGGAGTCGGTCTCGACCATGAACGGTCCACTTGAATTGCCCAACAGTAGCGTCGCGGAGGAGAGTCGGATCTCGCCCCCCGCGGAAGCGTGCCCGACCGCCAGTGATCCGCCAACGCCCTCGATGATCGCCGCGCCGCGCACCTTGTCCACCGATAGCTCGGCGCCCTCGAAGCTCAGGCGTAGCCGGTCCCCCAAGTCCGCCAGCTCGAGGTGCCCGCCGACGAGGTGGATCTCTGCCGGGCCCTGCACCGATCGAATGCGTCCTTCGAGCTTGCTGCCATCGAGTTGAAGACTCCGACCGATGCCGCTGATCTCGATCGTCCCCTCGTCGATGTCGAGTGTCGTCGAGTCGTTTTGGACGCCGCGGATATCCAGCCGCAACCGCTGGCCTTGAATGGTCAGGTTCGACAGCACCACGTCGCTGATGTCGCCGCCGCGAATCGTGTAGAAGACCAGCCCGCGATTCACATTCGTCAGCACACAGTCACGCACCACGATATTGCGCACGCCCGCGTAGTTCCCTTCACTGAACTTGATGCCGGCCGAGGCGGACGAGAGCCGGCAATTCGCCACCGTGATGTTCTCGCACTTCCGTGCCGGCCCCCAAACATCAGTGGAGATGAAAATGATGCAGTCGTCGCCCGTCTCAATCGTGCAACGCTCAATCTGAATGTCCCGGCATCCGTCCAGGTCGATGCCGTCGGCCCACAC
>JANNRU010000260.1:0-9231 GCA_031401755.1 Acidobacteriota bacterium
GCCCGCCGTGCGGCCTCGTCCGCTTCACGATCAAGGTCGACAACACGGTGAACAAGTGCGCGGTGACGACCTGCACGGCGCTCGAGGAGGCGGCGATCTTCGCCGCGGTGGACGACAACACGGCCCTGACCGATGCCGCCGACGGGCCCGATGTCGCGAGCTACACCGTGGGCACGACGACGATCGACGTGGGCAACGGTAACGTCGGCGGGAACGGGCAAGTGAATATCGCCGCGGACAAGGTCTACGTCGTGCAGTTCACGGTACAAGTGCAGTAACGCGGGCAAGAGAGGAACGGAATTCTGAGACGGCCAGAAGCCATTTGGCTTGTTGCCGCCTTAGTGCTCGCGTTATGGGTGCATGCCCCACCTGCGCTCGCCGTGGACAACGCGGCGTTGGGCGGGATCAGGGGCACCAACAACGGGACGCTCGAGGGCGGTGACGGGACGGGACGGGCGCGAATTAGCCTGATCCCCGTGGATCTCGCGCTGATCAAACAGGCGCGGGAGCTGACGGGAGCAGTGTTGCCCGACGGCGCCACGGTTGCGGCCGGCCGCACGCTCTGGTTCGTCCTCTACGTCGACAACCCCACCGCCGCACCCGCCGCCGACGTCCGCGTCGAGGACCTGCTGGACGAATCCCAGTTCACCTATCTGCCCGGAACGCTCGAACAAACGCTCGTCTCCGCCGGATCGACCGATGCGGCGATCTGGGCCGGGACCTGGATCCCGCTGAGCGACGACCTCGGGCCGCCGGACGACGCGGCCTCGGCGATCGACAACGGAGGGCCGCCGGGTTTCGATCGGATCACGGCCGGCGCCCAGGCGGCGCAGGCGAACGTGACCGTCAACGTCCCCGCGGGCGTCCTGTGGGCACTGCGCTTCCAGGTCCGGGTGAACTGATGCTCAAGCTCACCCGAGTCCTCGCGCTGTTGCTCGTCCCGTTGCTCGGGAGCGCGATCCACGCGGCGCCGATCCGCAACACGTCCAGGGGAACGGTGAGCGGCGCCACGCTCGACCTCGCGCGCGCCACGGTCAACCTCGAGCGCAGCGGGAGTGCGGTGACCTCGGCGCTGGCCGAGATCACGCCGAACGCCGTCGTGCTGGGACGGGCGGCGACCCCGTTCGTCTACGACCTGCGGCCGACGCTCGGCCCGGGAGACTCCGGCGTTCGTGTCGTCGAGATCACGGCGCCCACCGGGTACGGCGGCTGCGCCGTCCAGGGCGTTGCCGTCTCGGGAATCGATCTCGTCGCGAGCTGTCCGGCCCCCGGGGCCGGGGAGTACTGCGCCACGATCGCGGGCGAGTTGATGACCGTCACCTTTGGCGCGAACGTCACGACCGACCAGGTACCGATCAAAATAAGATTCACGGCCACAACGCCGGCGACGGCGGGCACGGGCGATTTCCCGTCGTCCGTCCGCGATGCGGCTGCGCCGCAGCCGACGACTCCGGGCGACGCCAACGCCGACCCGGCCGACGCGAACAGCATCACGGTCGATGTGCGCCAGACTCAGGGCCTCGTCCTGACGTTGAACAAGACCGCGGCCCGGAACGAGGCGGTGATCGGCGACGTCGTGACCTACGCGGTCGCGATCCGAAACAGCGTCGATCGTGACATTGCGGAGGTTCACGTCGAGGATCGCATCCCGCCCGGGTTCAAGTACCTCGCCGGGAGCGCGCGTCTGGACGAGGTACCGCTGGCCGATCCCGTAGGCGACCAAACGCTCGACTTCGACATCGGCCTCGTCCCGGCACTCGCCGACGGTAACGGCAATGGTGTTGCCGACCCGGGCGAGCCCGGCTACCGCACGCTGGTCTACCGGCTCGTCGTCGGCTCGGGCGCGACGCCGGGCGAGTATCGCAATACGGCAGTGGCGATCGATATCTGCCCGAGCTGCCGGATCTCGAACGAGTCGAGCGACACGGTCGAGGTGCGCCTCGATCCGCTGTTCGATTTGGGCACCGTGATCGGCAAGGTGTTCGACGATGCCAACGAAGACGGCGAGCAGCAGGCCGACGAGCCGGGCGTGTCCGACGCGATGGTCGCGCTCGACGACGGGACCTACGCCCTGACCGACGAGTATGGGCGCTATCACTTCCCGGCGATCCGGCCCGGGCACCGGCTGGTCAAGCTCAACTTGCAGAGCCTGACGCCGGGCACGCGGGCGACGACCGAGGAGAGCCGGATCGTCTCGGTCACCCCGGGACTGCTCGTCCGGGCGAGCTTCGGCGTGGTCGTGCGCCGCGATGTCGAATCGATCGGCGAAGCACCGTCCGCGAGCCTGGCGATCGAAGGTCGCGAGCGGATCGAGCCGGTGAGCGTCGTGGGCAGCGTCGAATCGCTTTCGCTATTGATCAACGGCAACCGCGTCGTCCTGCCGCAGGTCGACGTCGAGCTGGCTGTCGATGTCGTGGACGACACGCTGCACGTGGTCGGCGGAAAGCTCGAGCCTCCCGCGCAATTCGTGCCGTCGATCGGACGGGGCGATGACGTGTCGAGATGGTCGCTCACGATCGCCGACGGTCGCGCGGCTACGGTGCGGCGGATCGAGGGCGTCGGCGCGCCGCCGGCGGCGATCGAGTGGGATGGCCGTAACGACAACGGCGAACTCGTGGCCGCGGGCGAGATATACGTCTACCAGTTCGCGGCGACGCTCGCGGACGGCACCGCGGTCAGCAGCCGTCAACGTCTGATCGGAATTGATCGCCAAGCGGTCGTCGCCGTGCGCCTGACCGGCGAGGCTTTCGCGTCCGGCGAGGCCGAGCTGAGCCCCCGCGCACGCCAGGTGCTCGACGAGGTCGCCGGGCTCCTCGACCGCGCTCCCGAAGAACTGGTGGTGGTCGAAGGCCATACCGATAGCGTCGGCTCGAACGAATCGAATCAGGAGCTATCGCGACGCCGCGCCTCCGCCGCGGTCGACTATCTCTGTCAGCGCCACGGGCTGCGCCAGGATCGCTTCGTGTTGCAGTGGTACGGCGAGGAGCGGCCGGTGGCCTCGAATGTGATCGAGGAGGGCCGCGCGGTGAATCGTCGCGTCGAGGTCCGGGGCGACGTCGACGAAGGGCCGATGGTGGAAGTGCTCGATCAGGCCCGGGTCGCCCCGAGCGTCGCGGTCAACGGGCGAACGCTCGCGGTCGGGGACTACGGCCGTTTCGAGACCGCAGTCGACGACCGCGCCGCGGACGCGGTGGAGGTGGCGATGACCGGCTCGACCGGTGCGGCGGCCATGACGCGCATCACCTTGCCGTCGATCAGCGAGCTAACGCCGTCAGGCATTCACGCAGTGCCGGAGGGCGGCACGGCCGGACCCTGTGCCGCGTCGGGGCAGGGTAAGGTGATCTGCCGGGTCGGTGGGCGAACCGACCCGGGCAACACGATCGAGGTCGACGGCCGCGCGGTCGCCGTCGGACCGGACGGTGTGTTCGCGACCGATGCGGCACTCGGCGTCGGGCGAACCACGCTGGGCATCCTGGCCACGAACGCAGACGGTCGCGTGCGTATCGCCACGCTCGAGATCACGGTCGCCGACCGTGACGCCGACGGACGTTTGATCGTCGAGAGCACGGGTGTGCCTTCGTTGACCGTCAACCTTCCGCCGCGTGGATTGAAGCTCACCTCGTCTGCACTCGATATCACAGGCCTCACCGACCCGGGCAACACGCTCGTGGTCAACGGGGCGAGCGTTCCGGTCCAGGCCGACGGCCGCTTCACGACACGAGTCGAGTTGCCCGCCGGACGCAGTACGCTCGGCTTGGAAGTGCGCGACGCGGCGGGCCGCACCGGCAAGATCGAGCGCGAGATCGAGGTGGCCAAGAGCCAGCTGTTCCTCGTCGCCTTCGCTGACGGCAAAGTCGGGCAGTTGCAAGGCCGCGGCTACATCGAAGGTGCGGGCCTCGAAGAGAAAGACGAGACCTACTCCGAGGGCCGCCTGGCCTTCTATCTCAAAGGCCGAATCGCCGGTAAGTATCTAATCACCTCGGCCTTCGACAGCGCGAAGCAGGACGCGGGGCAGCTGTTCGGCAGCGTCGACCGTCAGACCGCAGACCGTCTGTTGACCGAACTCGATCCGGACAAGCTCTATCCGGTCTACGGCGATTCGAGCACGCTCGTCTACGACGTGGAGAGCCAGGGCAAGTTCTACCTTGCGCTCGATAGCGACGCCCTTCACGCTGTGATCGGCAACTTCCCGATCGCCCTGTCGGACACGGAGCTGGCGAGCTACCAGCGCACGCTCTACGGCGGACGGGTGGTCTATCGCTCCGTGTCGAGCTCGAAGTACGGCGACCCCGACACGTTCGTCACGCTTTTCGGCGCCGAAGTGCAGCAGGCGCGCGTGCGCGACGAGTTGCGGGCCACGGGCGGCTCGCTCTACTACCTGAGCCATCGCGATCTGATCGAAGGCAGCGAGGAGGTCGCGCTGGTCGTGCGCGACAAACTGACCGACCTCGTCCTCAGCCGCACGCGACAGTCCCGCGGAGTGGACTACACGATCAAGTACCCCGAAGGTCGAGTGATCTTCCAGCGCCCAATTTCGAGCGTCGTCGCCGGCGGGTCGATCTTCGATTCCGGTGTGCTCCCGGGAAATCCGGTCGTGATCGAGGTTGGCTACGAGACGGCACTGGATGGCTTCGAGAAAACCGCGAGCGTCGGACGGGTGCGCCAGCAGATCGGCGACCAACTCGCGGTTGGCGGGACCTACATCGACGACGAGATGCGCGCCGGTCGATTTGAGCTGTCCGGCGGCGATGTCGAGCTGCGCCTGCGCGAGGGCACGCGGATCGTCGCCGAGTTCGCCGAAAGCCAAGGCTCGGCAGCGACGACCTTCACCAGCGACGACGGCGGTCTGAGCTACACCGAGGCTCCCGTGGACGCGCGGTCCGAAGGCTCCGCGGTCAAACTCGCGGCCGAGATCGATCTGGGTGAGTGGTTCGATCGCCCAGGAAAGTACCGGTTCCGCGCCTACTTCAAGGACCAGGACGCCGGTTTCGATAGCCACGGCAATCAAGTCTACCGCGACGGCGACGTGGTCGAGCACGGCGTGCGCAAGATCGGCTTTGGCGGGACGATTCGGCCGTTCGATCGCGATAGTCTGAGCTTCCGCTACGAGCGCGAGGAGCGCACCGGCGCGCTCGCCCCCGCGGACCTGTCGCAGAACAGCACCGGCGCGGTGCAGTGGAACCACGACCGCCCGCGCTGGGGCCTGGCAGCGGAACTGCTCCAGAACGACTCCGAGACCGCTTCGGGGGTTTCGAATGGGAACTCCGCGTTCGGCTCGATTCGCGCCTGGGCCAAGCTCGCCGAGAGCCTGACCGGCCAGCTCCAGCATCAGCAGACGCTCTCCGGACCGACCGACGACCAGACCAGCGCGACACTGCGCTATCAGGCGTTGCCGTCGCTGGGCTTTGAGTTCCGTGGCACGCAAGGCACGCGGGGCCATTCGGCCGAGGCCGGCGCGATCCTCGACATTGGCGAGAGCAGCGTCTACGTCACCGAACGGGTCGCCGACGATCCTGCCGGTGAGCGGACGACGACGGTGCTCGGCGCGCGCAGCCCGATCGGGGCGGCGACCAAGGTCTACACCGAATACCAGTGGGAGTCGGCCGAGCGCGGCGATCGTGCGATCTCGCTCGTCGGCCTGCAGCGGCAGTGGGAGGTCAAGAAGGGATTCCGCTTCCTGTTATCGGGTGAGACGGCCAAGATCGATGCCGAGCCGAGCACGACGCGCACCGCGGTCGCCGGCAGCATGACCTACGGGCATCCCGACGGGACGACGTTCGTCACCCGGGACGAGTTGCGACGTGAGAGCGGTGAGCGCGACCGCACGCAGATCTTCACTCTCAATGAGTTGAACTACAAGCTTGGTACGGACCTCTCGCTCCTGGCTCGCTGGCGCTACAGCACGACGCTCGATCGCCAGACCGACGCCGACGAGGCGGCTTTCGAAGAACGTGTGATCGGACTGGCTTATCGCCCGGTGGCGCACGACCGGTTCAATCTCCTCGGGCGCTACACACAGCTCTCGGACCAGCGGCCAGTCGGTCCCGCCGATTCGCTGGCCCGCGAACGCACCGCCGAGGCCTTCTCGCTGGATGGGATCTATGCCGTGACATCGAACCTGGAGTGGGTTTTCAAGCTCGCCCTGCGCGATCAGTCCGAGCGCGAAGGCGACTTGCCGAGGACCGATTCTCGGTCGCACCTCGCGATCCAACGGGCGAACTGGCTCTTCTGGCGACGCTTCGAACTGGGAGCGGAATACCGCCTGCTCGCTCAGGATCTGGCCGACGATCGGCGCCAAGGTTGGCTCGGTGAGTTGATGTGGCGGCCCGCGAAGCACTTCCGCTTCGGCGTCGGCTACAACTTTACCGATTTCTCCGACAACGAACTGTCGGCGAACGATTACTCGACCCGCGGCTGGTTCCTCCGCGCGCAGGGGAGGTTTTAGGGTGATCTCGCGCGCCACCGTGAGAACGCTCCTCGCGCGCGGGGCCGAGGTCGTCCTGGCCATCGGGGTCGTGCTCGTATTCTTCCTCGCCTGCACAGGCATCCTGATCCTGGCCTTCCCCAAGGGCATCGGCATCGGCAAACTCGTCCGCTACGAGGAGATCGCCCGAAACCGCTCCGTGCCTGCGACCGAGGCACCGCGCACGGGCTGGCAATCGATCGTTGGGCTGCTCTCCCACGTGCAACGCACAGTCAAAAGCAAACCGTCGAACTCGATCGTCTGGAGCGCCGCCCAGCCGGGCCAGACGCTCGTCGATCAGGACGCAGTGCAGACCTACGACGCCTCGCGGGCGACGATCGAGATCGAAGGTGCCGATCAACTCGAGGTCGGCGAGCGGTCGATGGTCGTGCTACGGAACATTGAGAAAGATCTCGAGTCCGGTGCGCGGCGGGCGTCGGTGGTGCTGCTCGGGGGCGAACTGCGCGCCAATCTCGCCGGGAGGCACGGAGCGCCCGCGTCGCTGAGCGTGACGACGGGTCCCGCGACCGCTCGAATCGAGACCCACACCGGTCGGCCGTCGGATGTCCGGATCTCCGCAACCCCGGACCAGACCTCGACCTTCGCGGTCTATCGCGGAGCTGCCGAGGTCCGCGTCGGGGGGAAGTCGGTCGTGGTGGGTGCGGACTGGGCGGTGAGCGTGGGACCGACGGGGGAGTTCGGCGAGCCGGTGAGGCTCCCCGCGGTCGTCGAAGCGACCGCACCGGCCGACGGCTTCCGACGGAGCGTCCGCTCCGTCCCGGCTGCAATCGAGTTCGCCTGGTCGCTGCGCGCCGCAGTCGATCGGTACCGACTCGTCGTCGCCCGCGATGCCGCGTTCCACGAGATCGTGCTCGATCGCGAAATTACCGAACCAGCGTTCGCACACGGGAACCTACGTGAGGGGCGCTACCACTGGAAGATCAGCGGGCTGTCCGGTCCAGTCGAGGGACCAGCGAGCCGACCCCGGCAACTCGAGATCGTGCGGGATACCGAAGCACCAGTCTTGAGTGTCGAGTTTCCCGCCGGGCCCGTCCGCGCGCGGACGCTGGTCGTGCGCGGGACCACCGAGCCCGGCGCGCGCGTCTTCGTAGGCCGGGAGAATTTCGTCGTCTCCGAGCTCGGCGAGTTCGAGGGAGCCGTCGAGCTTCAGGGTGGAATCAACGTCATCGTCGTCGAGGCCGCGGACGACGCCGGGAACATCGCCTACGAATCCCGGCGCATCCGTACGGTCAAATGAAAGGTCAAGGGGTTGCCATGGAATACCGGCTTCGCGTACCGCTGAGACTCAAGTTCCTGATCGCGCTCCTCTTGCTCGTCACCGGCGTGGTCAGCGTGATTACTTTCGCCATGGCGACGATGTTTCACGACGACAAGCGGACCTACGTCAGTGACCTTGTCTCGGTCGTGGCGATGAGCGCCGCGGAGGAATCGCGCGCGGAGCTTGCGGGTTACGCAGAGCGGCTCGTCTCCTATTCGCGCGTCCTACGCAGCCAGGCGATCCCCCAGGAGGAAAAGCAGGCGCTGCTCGACGGATACTTCGCCGATTTTCCCGAGCTCGTGGCGCTCGACCTGCGTATCGGAGCTGCTGAGGCCGGATCCGCGTTCGATGCGGCGGGTCTCGAAGCGGCCGGAATCCCCAAGGAGCTGATCGATCGGGAGATGCGCGATCGCGCTCTGCCGACCGAACGCCTCCTCGCCGGAGAGATCTATGTCGCCAACGCCTCGATACCCGGAAAGCTCAACTGCCTGCGCCTGGCGGTCTTGGCGCCCGCCGAGCGGGGAGCTCCCGCAGCGATCGTTTCGGGCCTCGTGCGGCTCGACCCGCTCCAGCGGCTTGCCGCGCGCTCCGGCGCCTTCGATGTCGCACTGGCCGATGCCGACGGGGTGCTGCTCGTGCATCGCGATCTCCAGCGAGTCGCCGCGCGGGGAGCGGCCCCGATCGACCCCGAGGTCGCGGCGAGAGTGCGCCAGTCCAGCATTGCAGTCACCACCGAGTCCGAGGTCGACGGGACGGAAACGATCGCCGGGATCGCCGGCGTGGGCATCGGGGGCGTCACGGCGTCGGCGGGAATTCCCGCCGCGGCGGCCTACCTGGCGTCGCGCAGCTTGTTTGGCAGGCTACTGGTCATCGCGCTGGTTCTGCTGGTCCTTGTCGCGCTGTCGAGCGTGCTCTGGTCGCGCGCGATCACCGGACCCGTTGAACGTTTGTCGGTAGCGACGCGCGAGGTCGCCAAGGGGGCGTTCGATACCCAAGTCGCGGTCGAGTCAAGCGACGAAATCGGCGGGCTCGCCGCGTCCTTCAATTTCATGGCCGCGGAGTTGCAACACCGTGAGTGCGCGCTCCAGCAGGCCCAGGCGCAACTCGTGCAATCGGAGAAGATGGCGGCCTTCGGCCTGCTCGGTGCAGGTATCGCCCACGAGGTGAAAAATCCGCTGGCCGGAATCCTCGGCTGCGCCCAGATCTCACTACGAAAAGCCGAGGCGGGAACCCCCGTTCACGCGAATCTCCAGCTAATCGAGAAGGAGACCAAGCGCTGCAAGACGATCATCGAGAACCTGCTCAAGTTCGCACGGCAAGAGCGGGCGGTACTCGAAGAGATCGATGTCAATTCGCCCGTCCGGGACGCGATGTCGATCGTCCGACATCAACTCGAGTTGAGTCGGGTCAAGCTCGATGGGACTCTGACGGGCGAATTGCCCCGCGTTCTCGGCAATGCAAATCAGCTACAGCAGGTGCTGATGAACCT
>JANNRU010000261.1:0-2603 GCA_031401755.1 Acidobacteriota bacterium
TAGACGTTCGTCACCGCCGAGTGACGAATGGTGTGGAACGAGTACAGCCGATCGAACCCCGCTCGCTGCTGCCAGGTCCGCCAGAGGAATTGAACCCGGCGCGTCGAGATCCGCCGCCGCGACTGGTTGCAGAACAGGGGACCCGCAGGGTCGAGGACCTCGCCACGCTTGACCTTCCACTGCCAGAGCTTCCGGAGCTTTGGCGCGAGTCGATCGGGCAGAAATACGTCTCCGGCCCGTTTCCCCTTGGCGATCTCGGCGCGGATCCGCACCCGCACACGAGGCGTCCCGTCCGGTGCGAACACGTCGCCGACGTTGAGCCCGACGATCTCCGCGAGGCGGAGCCCCGTGCCGAGGCCGAGCGAAATGATCGCGTGGTCGCGGGGGTGATCGGCGGTGACACGGAGGACGAGGCGCTGCTCGTCGGCGGTCAGCGTGGTGGGGCTCAGGTGGGGCATGGGGACCTCGGGTCAGCGGAGCTTGGCCAGGACGCGTCGAACGGCCGACGTGCTCGCCCGGAGTTGAGCGAACGCCTCTTGCGTCGCCGCACTGCCGGGCACGATCGCGACGTCGAGGACTCGCTCGGCGGTCTGGGCGAGTTCTGTGGAGGCGTCGACGAGCTCTTGCACGGTGCCGCCGAGCTTGTCGCCGGCCACGGCGTCGGTGAGGCGCTGGATGGCTTGGACCAGCTCCGGCAGCGTGCTGTCGTAGAAGGTTCGCCCCGCCCGGGTCCTGTAGAAGGCAACCTCGTCGCTCATCGTCCCTCCGTGAGTGTTCGCCACATGCTGATCTGCGCTTCCCAGTCCGGCTCTGCGACCACGGCCCTCAGCCCACGTTCGGTCACGGGATCCCGACCCGTGGTGATCTCCATCGCCAGAATCGCTTCCTGGATCGCGGGGGCGAGCAGCAGCAAGTTCGCGATCTGCGTCATGCGGGCTCGGGTCACGCCGCAAGCTCGGGCCGCGTCGGCCAGGTCCACGATCTCACCGGCGGCGATCATCGCGTCGATGCGGTGCGCTAGCGCCAGGAGCCGGGCCACACGCGGCACGCGCGGCGTGGGTGCGACGTCGGCCGGTGGCGCGGGCCTGGGCCGGAAGTCGACCGTGTGCGTCGTCGTGGCGGCCGTGGGTCTCATGTTGTGGTTTCCGTCAACAGCTCAGGTGGGTGTGACCTCGCTGGAAAGGGGCCATCTGGTATCGTTGTGCCGCCATGGCGATACCTTGGGGACTCGGGGAAAAGCTCATCGATTGGCTTCGAACGCGCCCGACCAAGAAGCAGCGCCAGCTGCTGGACCTCAAGGCGGAGGCCGAGATCGAGCGGATCCAAGCTTCGCGGCGAACTTGCGAGAAGAACGCCGCCTACGAGTTGGCCTGCGCCGAAGGTGAGCGCCTCTATCGCGAAAACGTGGAACGGCAGGGCCGAAGATGGCTTCTCACTGACGAGACGATGCAGGCGAGGTTCGCCGCCGAGTTCGCGGAAAAACACTGGCGCGAGTTCCTTGACTCGAACAAGGAATAGGTGCGACCCGCGAGACGGCGTCCGACACGAGATCACGCGCGGCCCCCGATCTCGGCGGCCAAGGTGCCGAACCCGGCCAGCCGCCAGTGGATGTCGAGCCGCCCGGAAGGCCCGTCGTAGTCGATCCGTTCGATGAGTAGGCCCAGCACCCGTTCGCGCTCGGGCGTGAGCAGAACGTCCCAGATCGGCTCGAACGCTTCGAGCGCCCGTGCGACGTCGGCGGGATCCACGTCGAGGGAGTCGAGTTGCGAGCGTTCGTCGGTGACCTCGTGTTGCCGGGCTTCAAGTGTTCCGAGCCGTTCCTGCGCCTTCCCGAGTTCCGCGCGAACCGCGTCCGCCGCGGGGCCATCGGCCCGGGTCAGCGCCGACACAAGCCGCTCCACCTCGCCGCGCACGACCTCGATCTCCCGCCCGAGCCGCACCGCTTCGACCCTGAGGCCCCGACGCTCAGCCTTGACCTGGCCGACGGCCTGCTTGAACGTGGCGTCCTGGAGCGCCGGGTCGGCCCCGATGCGTCGGATCTGGTCAACGACGAATGCTTCGATCTGCTCGGCCGGGACCGGTTTCGAGGGGCAGGCAGCGGCGCCGTTCTTTTGTGCGCCAGAACATCGATAGTACCGATAGAGCCGCCCGTGGGCCCGGGCCGGAGCATGCGTCATCGCGCGGTCGCAGGCCGAGCACCGGAGTAGTCCTCGCAGCAAGGCGCCGTGGACATTTCGGATCGCTCCGCCGTTCGTGGAGCGGTTGGCGTTCAACACCTTCTGCACTTGGTCGAACAACCGCTTCGGCACAATCCCGTCGTGCTCGCCGGCGAAGGACTCGTCACCGAGGGTCTGCCGCCCGATGTACCGCACATCGGCGAGCACCTGCCGCAGCGTTACCCGGTCCCACGGCCGACCCTGGCGGGCCTTCCCAGTCTTCGTGGTCCAACTCTTCTGCCGCCAGCCTCGGCGGTTCAGTTCTTGGGCGACCTTCACGAGCGAGGGGGTTGCGACGTACAACTCGAACATCGTACGGACCTGCTCGGCTTCGTCTTTGTTAACCACGAGCCGCCCGCCTTCGGGGGCGACGTTGTATCCGAGCGG
>JANNRU010000262.1:0-1537 GCA_031401755.1 Acidobacteriota bacterium
GGTGGAGGCGAGAATGGTCGGCGCGAGGTCCGCGTTGAGGGTGAAGTCGCTGTTCGTCGTCCCGCGCTTCCCCGCCGCCATGCGCGGGTCGCGGATGATGAGCGGCACGCGGATGCTCTCCTCGAAGGGATACCACTTGTCCGCGAGACCGTGTTCGCCATGGAGGTAGCCGTTGTCACTGGTGAAGACGACCAGGGTGTCGCCCGCAAGGCCCTGGCGGTCGATCTCGGCCAGCACGCCTCCGCACGCCGCGTCCACCTCGGACACGAGTCGGAGGTAGTTCTTCATCATCTCCTGGTACTTGCCGGAGGTGTCGAAGCGCGCGCGCCAGCGGATGCGGCCCTCGTTTTTCTCGGCGGCGAGGAAATCCGGCAGGCGTTCCGTGGAGGCCTTGGTGGCGTTGATCGGGACCGGCACGGGGCGGTCGCCGTAAAGATCGTAGCTCGAGGGTTGCGGGAGAAACTGCTGCGGGTGGCGATCTTCGGCGTGCGGCGCGAAGAAGGCGACTTGCAGGAAGAACGGACGGGCCGGATCGCGGGTGCGCAGAAACTCGAGGGCATCGGACTCATTTTGAGCGGTGACATGGACCAACGCGCCGCCGGGGCGCGTGAGCCAGTGCTGGCCGTGATAGGCCCGGCCGAAGTCGTAGTGCTCCGCCGGGAACTTACCGCTATGCCATTTGCCCACATGAGCGACCTGGTAGCCGGCCGCACGCAGCCGGCCAGGGAGGGTGTCGGACCAGGCCGTCGTGAAAACGCCAAAGTCGCGCTGGCCGTGCCGCGACATCCACTGGCCGGTGAGCAGCGAGGCGCGGCTGACACCACAGATCGCAGAGGTCACGGCGGCGCGGGTGAAGCGCACACCCTGCGCGGCCAAACGGTCGAGATTGGGCGTGCGCACATACGGGTTTCCCGCCGCGCCGAGGGTATCGAAGCGCCAATCATCACCGTAGAGGACAACGATGTTCAGTGGCTTCTCCGCCCGGGCGACCGAGCCCAGCCACAACAACCCCAGCAGCACGTGGAATCTCATGCTGGAATCTACTGGGGCGCCGGGGTTGAGAATTTGTAGCTGCCTGCAGGCAGCGTGAAGCTCACGCGGCCATTCTTTGCGGCGACCGCCGTGGCTTCGCGTAGCTCGGACAGCGGACGGCCGCCTTCGGTTGCGTCTTTGATCCGCGCGGTTGGGAGGGAGACTTGCGCATGAGTGTTGGCGGGGACGGTGACCGCGAGTTCGAAGCGGCCTCCCGCGATCTTCCAATCGGACCCGGCGACGCCGTAGGGTGTCTCGACGCTGGCCCTTGCATAGGTCAGGCCGCCGCCGGGCACAGGAGCTACGTGGAACGTCTTCCACCCAGGCCCGCTGCCGTCCGGTTTCAACCCCGCGATTGTGTCGTAGAACCAACCCACCACCGAGCCGTAGGCATAGTGATTGAACGAATTCATGCCTTCCGGATTGAAGCCCTGATCGGGTGTCCAGCTGTCCCAACGCTCCCAGATCGTCGTCGCGCCGTTCTTCACGCTGAAGAGCCAGCCCG